>NZ_JBFRSC010000018.1:0-116864 GCF_041473335.1 Vibrio sp. 10N.222.55.C7 | reverse complement strand
GCTTCGTAATCTTGCCCTGTTGCGGGATACCACTCTGCCGTTGGTTGCTCTTGCGCTATCGTCCATGCAGATGGAGATATAGCTTCACTACCGAAATAACTATTTGGCGCCGCATTGTTCCAAACCACAGAGTTGTTTGCTGTAATCGTTCCGTATACATCTGCAGCATGGCTACTATCTAAAGCCGTGAATAATAGCGCTATACTAATTAGGCTATTTCTTTTTAATAGTGATATTTTTGTTATAACTGTAATCATGGTTGGCTACCTTAACGGATAACGAATCGACATTTTGCAGGCCTTCTGCTAATTTTATGGTTTTCTTTCGACCAGATAGTATTGTATTAGTTTGTTTACATTTGTTACTAACAGAATTCGGTTTACAGTTATCAAACTGTATGTAGAAAAATGTGTTACCATTATTTTCCACATAAACTTCTGAACCGTTATATTTAACTTTGTAGTCAACATTAGTATTTTTTGCAGGTACAATATAATAAGGAGCATAACCATAATTAATACCAATTATACTTTCTTTTTTATCTCCATCGATAACGCTAGGCATGAAAGTCACTTGATAAACTTTGTCCTTCTCTAAATCATCACAATTAACCTGACATAAATTCTTTACTGATACACGACGTCTTTCCCCCGGATTTAATATCAGTTTATTGGGTAATAGCGCAAGATCCCATAAAGGTAAATTATCTTTTGTTAGCTCTACCTTTTCTAACTCTCCGTTTTCAACCTTTACTTGGCTAACGTTACCTTTTATATATTCAGGTTCAGTTTTCGAACTAGTCAGAGTAAAAACTCCATTACCATCTTCTCCAGCTATAAGAAGCATTTTATCTATGCTAAATGCATGGCTAAAAGAGGTCGTCATTAATAGTATCGAAGTAAATATTACACGTTGCATAATTTTCTCTATGTTAGTTATAAGCATATGGCGTCATCTCCATATGAACTGCATAATTAATGAGTTCATCAACATACAGTTTGTTTGCCGTAGTTAGTTGCTCAGGAGACTTAGCGAATATATACAAATAACCGCCAAGCTTTTTGTTTATAATTTCAACACCTGAGTTGTTCAGTTTGTTCTGATAGTTCAATACAATATTACTATCCTTGTATTGCCCTAAGTAGTAATAATAAACACCATCAACTAGGGCTATCTGATAACCTTCACTATTTTCTTCGAATGATGGCATACAGAAGTTATTACCTAAATTCAAATTATTAACCGATGATAACTCCGGTATTACACATTGGTTTTCCTTAGATATAATTTTGTAAGGTTGTTTATCTTTCACCTTAAATTGATACACACCTTCAACAAGCTTGTCAGTAGAAACACAACCTCCACCGATACATTCAACTCCGTCTATTGGATTTCCATTTATATCACTAAACGTCGATATAAATGATTTCAACTCAGACAACGACGTATCCAAACGGATAACAGTTCCTGGATAACTAGTAGCCGACGTATAAGACTCACCATTGTTGTAAAAATCAGAGGCTTCCGTATCAAGCTTGAATTCATATTCATAGAACTCTTTTAATGGATATACCGTCAAAGCATCTCCACTAACATAAGCATTGCTTTGTTTTCCATTCTGCTCGGAGTTAACTACCGCCAAGAATTTTCCATCCGAAGACAGTTCCCCTGTATCATTATTCGAAATAAAATAAGAAGATGACTTTTCACTCGTAAACTCTATTCCTTGAGAAGTTACGATATTACTTGTACCAATATATGCAGAAACACTTGTATTGCTACTTGAATTGATATAGGTATAAGAGTTTGAGTCAATATATTTATTCTTATAATTTGCAGACAATGATAAATCGGCACTGCTTTGGTCTTCAGTAGAATCTTGATAATAAAGTCCCGCAGAGCTTGATACATTTAGATTGTTTCTGTTAATTAGACTACTTGAGACTGTATCTCTATGCGATAGCGCAACATCACCACTATCATCTATTTGTGCTTGTGTACTATGTGTGTATGTGTTTTCCTGGCCTATTGGAATAATTATTGAGGCCATAACACCATAATTTATATCGCTCGATTCACTTGCTGATAACTCTAAGTTCACCTTTGAGTCAAGTGGTAATGATGATATCTGCACGCCACTTCTTGCAGACCAACTTTCTGATTCATTATTATAACCATTACTAAAATCTTTATATTGGTTTTTTGTTAATATACCCGATATATATGATGATATATTTCTCGTTAAGTACTTGTTGTAATTTACTGATAATGACGTATAGTTCGAGTTACTGAATAAAAGTTGAGACAAACTAATATCTCCAATACTATTATCATTTTCACTATCAAATTTTGTGTAAGATACACTTAAGTTATAAATCCCCACATCAAAATTATAAAAACTAGATCCATCGTCAAATAATCCTGTTACTGCCGATATTCTGGACACTTCCCCTAAAGATAAGTGACCACCAACATAATTATAATTATCTTCCCCTGTAATAAACGAACCTGCACCCAGTGCAAAAAAATCCGTAACTTGATAGCTCAATTTCCCATTGGTGAACATTGGACTTTCATAATTATCATAAGCAAAGTTGATGGATTTCTGGTCAAAATCGTCCTCTAGTCCCGTATTCGTCAGGTCTCTTGATAAATAACCGGCTGTAATATGATAATCTAGTTCGCCGGTTTTAATCGACGAAGAGCTTGTATTGACTATCAACCTATCTTCTGTGTAAAACTCTTCACTGCCATCAAATATTCGAATTGTCGCAGTATAAGTACCAAATGGTAGCTCGTTATAGTCAAAGTATTCTTGCCCTGCATCCACATTACGACTTAATAGAACACGGCCTCTATCATCATTAATTTCTAGTCGACCAGCTCTTGAAATGTTCAAATATACTCGTCTAGAATTAGAAGATGATTTTTTTACTAGCTCTCTCGTCGATCCAATCGACAACATGTAACCAGAAGTTTTGCTGCCATTTTCTAAAAACTGAGTACTATTCCAAGGGCGTTCTTGGTATTTATACCCGACAGAGAAACGAGTATTACCACCAACATAGTTATACGATGAGTCATCCGAACTGAAACCATTGACATCACTAAAGTTTAGATCATTATGCAAATAGCCATACTTGCCAAAACCTGCATAATTTTCATGTTGATAAGAATAAGACGATGTATAATCAGTGTTGTCGCTATAAGAACCAGATAGATTCAAACCATGTGACATAATGATCGCGTTTTGATCGATCTCTTCTTTTACAAATTTTATTTCTGACTCTTCTATTATCTCAGTTAAGAATTGTGAGTTAACATGAATAATCAATGATTGGCTATCTGGCACATAAACAAAATCATATAAATCAGGTAGTAGACCACATTCACTTCGATAACCTTTACAATCTAGGCTCGATTCAACCCCATTTACCAGTGTTGTTGCCATCGCATCGCTAACATCTTTCTCAATACCAAGTTCATTCGCCAATGCTTGTGCTACAAGTTGTTTTTGTGAAGTGGGAATTCTTACTTCATCACCCGAGATGAAAGCTTCCGAATAGAATAATTTGTTGTTATCAGCCGAGAGAATTAGTGGCATTCTTATCAACTTCTCTTCAAACATATCTTCAAATCCATCTGGAATATTTGCGACGGATTTTGAACTATATATTATGGCCAAGAAAAATATGATAATTAAGTTTAAACCAAACCAAAGTCTAATAAACATTATAGTTGAAGCTCCACATTGAACGTAATACGACCATTGCAATCTAATGGCTCATCACTCGGTATATTTTTATTTGTCACTAATTCAAATTCATTGGTAGAGTTTTCATATTCAGTATTTTTAATATTATTAAATTCAAAGTTTGGTATATCTGAAATATCAGAGTAATGTTTTCTATCGATATAGAGATCGACAAAATCATCATACATAGTCTCACCGCTATCGTTGAAAACACATTTAGAAGTGAACTCTGATATGTTATAACTGTATTCAAACGAATCCCCAGAGCTTGTTGGTATATTCGTTCTAATATAAGAATAAAAACGCCCATTTAGAAAGGTTTCGTTCTCACCATCATACTTCAGTGCAATAAACTCATCAGATAAATCTACATTTATAGAATAGTCATACAAATTCGCTCTATTTATTTGTGTATTTACTGGAAATGAATAGCTTTCATAGCCAAAGCTATTGAAACTAAAAATAACAAGCAATAATAGAAAGAAATAATTTATATAGATATTCATTTTCATCAGCCTCGAAAAACAAGGCACTTAATTAATTAAGTGCCTATCAAATAATGAGATTTTTTCTTATGGCAAAGTTGCAATCATATCAACGTTAACGATAACTTCTGTACCAGCAATATCATCTGGAGTTGAGTGTGCTGTATCGTTAGCAACATACAGTTGAATCGTATCGCCTGCTGAAAGTTGAGTTGAAGCTAAGTATTCAGCTGCAGTAAGTTCCGTCGCTGAAAGGTTATCGCCGACGACAATGTTAGGCTGTACTTCACCCATTAAAGCTGGAAGCACATTTACTTGTGATACCGTCCAGTTAGCTGGAGTTAAAGCCCCAAGCACAGCCCCCGTGTAGTCATGCGCTTCCAAAACAACAGGTTTAGTTGTTTCGAACGTACCGTCAGCGTTCACCTGTAACGTACCAACAAAAGAAGCAGAGTCTTCACTACCGCCCGCACCAGTAACAAGGATGTCACCGTTGGATACAAAACCAGGAACAAAGCCGCTGAATACTGCAGAACCAGTAGCGGTATCGCCAGGTGCAGAAAAAGCTGGAACAGATGTAATTGCAGATAGCAGTGTAATAAGTGTTAGTTTTTTCACTTTTATTTCCTTCGATATATTCATAATATTATTAGTTAGCCCCTTGCTAACTTCGGGTGTATGATATGCAATGAATAAACGTTTTGGTTAGCAAGTAAAGAAAAGTGACCTTCCGATATGCCTAGTGGATATTTGAGCAAGAAAACCATTCACCTAAAAAATAACCTAGGCATTTAATTCCTTAGGTTACTCATTCGCTAATTTAGTAACTGGTATTAGATCCCACCTTCGGTCTTATCTTATAAAAGTAGTTATTCACATGAACAACCCCACTTCAATATAAATACTAGAGACGTATAACAGTTTGAGTTTTAACTTATATCATTGCTAATAGTGCCAGCTGTCAACTAGGCACTCACCAGTGCCAGATACTAGCTCGTGCTAATTTAAAGTGATTTAGCCTTGTTAGAATACGCAAATAAATAATGGGCTGTGCTCTCTTTGCTTAATTCCCATAACATTCACTAATGAGTATTAAATACATGATGAGAATAAGTACATACGCACCTTTTCATAAATTATCCCTGTCAGTAGCGATATCATTGGCGCTGTTTGGGTGTGGTGCATCTAGCGACGAAGCGACTACTAACTCCAAACCCGAATCTCCAACATCAGGAGATACCCTTTACTATGCTCAGGATGTAATTCGTCAAAGCACTCCCACAAATACCTTTTTTGTTGATTTGTCGAATAATATGGAGTCATCTGATGATTCGTCAGTTACATTAACGACAGTTACGTCTTTGAATAATAGCTATGATTGTAATGTTGTATCCCAAAATGCCAATGGCTTCACCATTAGCGCTCAAAGTGCAAAAGTGTGCGACTACCGCTATCGAGTTGGCGCTGCGCTACCTTCTGACATCGCTATGAGCTCCCATAGTAACTATGGAGAGGCGCGTATTAGCGCTACTTCAGCAACATCAGGAGATGGTTTTGCTGAAGCGACAGTTCGTGCGGCTGTCGGTGAGTCAACTGAGCAACTTACACCGATTTCAGGACTAACCTCCTCTTTCACATCTGTACAAATAGATATCGCTAAAGAGCTTGGGAACGCGGGGTACTCTCTAGACACAAGCACATATGCATTAGCAACCACGGTTACATTGCCTAATGGTGATGCGACAAATTCAACTGCTATTGCAAACACATCAACTAATACGATTGATTACACCCCAGGAGATGGCATACCAAGCGGCGTAGAACGCATCCTATATAGCTATAGTGATGGTTCAAGTGTGTTAGCTGGTAGTATTGATATCGCGGTCTCAACAGACACAAACAGTGCACCAACAGCAGAATCTCGTAGGAAAATCAGTTATATAGATCCAGACTCTGGTGACGAGGTAGCTAAAATTCCTTATGGTAAACAATTAAGGTTCAATGTTGCGGATCTTATAAGTGACCCTGACGGTGATACTCTTCATCTCGTTGACATATACAGCTTTGGTGCAACCATCTTAATTCCAAACGATGCCAACAACGATGGTAATCTTTTCAATGATACTGAGTTTGATTTCACTAGTACCCAACCTGGAGAAACATCTGTGTCCTATGTTGTGTCTGATGGAAAAGGGGGCTATGCCACAGGAATTTTGCAAGGTTACGTCGGTAACCCATATGAGCCAATCGTCTCAGGGAATATCTACCTACCACCGTTGATGTACGCAGATGCTAAAGATGCTGAAATCATCGCCACACCTCAAGTTGGTAACGGTACTACCGCTTTAAATGGTATCACCACGGCTTCTCACGATTGGCACACTGCTAATCACTTGTGCCAAGCTAGAGGAGCACGATTGCCAACGGTGACGGAACTTCGAAGCCTATATGATGATGGCAATACTAGTGGCCGTTTGTTTACTAATCACAACTGGCCAATTGACGTTAGCTACTGGGCTAGTAACCAAGGAGCAAGTGGAACTAGCTATCATCATTCCGTAAACATGGCAGATAGAGTTGTTAGTACATATGATGCCAATTCGAGTGTTCGATTTGCTGCTTGCGTCGATGCAACACCTCCAGGGTATCCAGTTAAATTCTTTGGTGATGACATTGGTAATGATTATCTATTTGATACTCGTATCAATGCTCAAGTGACGTTTGGCTGTGGGTTTATTGTAGATTCTATCTCGCAGGTAGGAGGTGCTCATATTGGAGGCACTGGCGGAGCCAAACATACAATAAACGTTGCTGACATAGGTAGAGTTAGAGCTCTCTGGGGACCCACAGAGTTTGGGTCTGGAAACGATATGTCTCGACTCTATCTATATAATAAATCTGGTGGCTTACTGTTAACCTGTGGTAGCAAATCTTACTCAGGTCACTATAGCGATGAATATACTCTAACCGCAGATGAGCAGTTAACAGGCTTTAAGGCCACAGGAGACAGCTACCTAAATGGATTAGTGCTTTGGGTTGATACCGAATAATCCTAAGACGCTAGCGTTAAACTAGTTATTCGTAACTAGTTTAACGCTAGACTGCACACTATTTATGTTTCAATTTAAACAATTTCAACTCAAACCTCACTATTACATCCAATCTAACTTTAGTCGAACTGGCAGGCATTAAACACTTGATACTAGGCTAGTATCTTGAGATGTTTAGCTTTCTATCTTGATACATTAAGGCAGCAATGCAGTAACACTCTCGAGACGTTCTATAATATGAACACGTTTACCGCATTGAACTTTCATTGAATAAAAAGGATTTATCATGAACAAACTCGTCATTATCATCTTATGTGTACTGCTTCCGCCTGTTGGCGTGTTCTTCGCTCGCGGCGCCGGGAAAGATTTGGTGATTAATATCATTCTTACTTTCTTCTTCTGGGTTCCAGGAATGATCCATGGTCTGTGGGTAGCCACCCGCTAACCCTTATTAACAAATAGATACTGAATAAAATATCCATAAAAACAAGCTCCTAGCCATGAAGAGTTAAAAATAGGATGAAATGAAAGTACTTTTCCACTATCATCCTGTCGCCTAAACGTAAGCGATTGCTTTCACAGATTTCGCTGAGTTTAGGCTCCAACTACATAACACTTCAAATGGTGGGAGCCTTCAATGACACAACTTACGATTACTCGTCCTGACGACTGGCACGTTCATCTACGCGATGGCGAAGTATTAAAAGATACAGTCCGCGATATCAGCCGCTACAATGGTCGAGCGTTAATCATGCCAAACACCATCCCACCGGTAACCGATACCGAAATGGCTCTTGCTTACCGTGAACGCATCATGGCAGAGCAGCCAAGTGAACAGTTCCAGCCTCTAATGGCACTTTACCTGACAGACAACACAACACCTGATGAAATTCGTAAAGCGAAAGAATCTGGCGCTGTTGTAGCAGCGAAGCTATACCCTGCTGGCGCGACGACTAACTCTGATTCAGGTGTAACTTCAGCTCAAAAGATTTACCACGTACTCGAAGCAATGCAAGAAGTGGGTATGTTGCTGCTGGTACACGGTGAAGTAACGGCTCACGATGTTGATATCTTTGACCGTGAGAAGCAGTTCCTGGACACAGTACTTGCACCGATTGTGAACGACTTCCCTAACCTGAAGATTGTTCTAGAGCACATCACAACTGCAGATGCTGCGACTTTCGTGAAGAACGCGAACGACAACGTTGCTGCGACTATCACCGCTCACCACCTGCTTTACAACCGCAACCACATGTTGGTTGGCGGCATTAAGCCACACTTCTACTGCCTTCCTATCCTAAAGCGCAACACTCACCAATTAGCGCTTATCGAAGCTGCAACAAGCGGTAGCAAGAAGTTCTTCTTGGGTACAGACTCTGCACCACACGCGAAAGGCGCTAAAGAATCAGCATGTGGTTGTGCAGGTTCTTACACTGCGCACGCTGCAGTAGAGCTGTACACAGAAGTATTCGAGCTAGAAGGTAAGCTTGAGAACCTAGAAGGTTTCGCGAGCCACAATGGCCCTGACTTCTACGGCATGCCACGTAACTCAGATACAATTACGCTCGTTAAAGAAGAGTGGAATGTTGCTGAAACGATGCCTTTCGGTTCAGACATTGTTGTGCCCATCCGTGGCGGCGAGGCGATTGCTTGGTCTGTAAAATAAGCACTTGGGCTGTTAAATAAACACCCTCCATTTAGCGAAAAGGGTCACCATAGTAATTATGGTGACCCTTTTTTGTTTCGATGAAAGACTGTCTTATTCCCAGCAGTAATTTAACGATTACTTACCGCGAATTTTTCCGATAGCAGTCCAAATAGCAACGACAATCAATCCAGATAAAACCCCAATCACACCATTTAATAGCGTTGGTACCACCGCAGTCGCAATCGTATGCCCACTGAAGTCCATAATAATCGGTTCAATTAAATGATGAATCGCAGGGACGTTGTGAACCACAATACCGCCACCAACCAAGAACATCGCAGCCGTTCCAACCACCGCAAGCGTCTTCATTAACTTGGGCGCAAATGCGACTAGCCCGTTACCCAATTGGGTTTTAATGGCACTCCCATTCGATGTTCGCTGGAGATAGAAACCTAAATCGTCCAACTTCACGATCCCAGCAACTAAGCCATAAACACCAATCGTCATCACAACTGCAATCAAACTCACCACAAGAATCTGAGTAACGATACTTGTACCCGTCACGGTACCCAGAGCTATCACGATGATTTCCGCAGATAATATGAAATCAGTACGAATCGCGCCTGCGACCTTTCTCTTCTCATATTCCTCTATGGATTCACCAGTACTCGTATCCTCTCCCTTTTCGTCATCTTGATGAGAATGAGGAAAGAGCTTCTCTAAGATTTTCTCTGCGCCTTCAAAACAAAGAAACAAACCACCAATCAAAAGCAAAGGCATGATCAGCCAAGGAATAAAAGCACTGATCAATAATGCCGCAGGCACCAAAATCAGCTTGTTTTTAAATGAGCCTTTGGCAACCGCCCATACCACTGGGATTTCTCTTTCAGCAGAAACACCGGATACCTGCTGAGCGTTCAGCGCTAAATCATCCCCCAACACACCAGCGGTTTTTTTAGCGGCTACCTTAGACATCAATGCGACATCATCCAACACGGTTGCAATGTCATCTAACAGTGTTAGTAAACTTGCTCCAGCCATTTTGTTGTCTCTTTATAAAGAATTGAACCATCAATAAAATGTAACACCATCAATTCACTCATCAAAGTTATGAGTCTGTAAAAAATAAAGTCACAAGTTGTGTTTTCTATTGCTGTCTCTGTTAGACGGGAATAATCTGTCTTAATCTTTCACGAACATAAAAGAAAAAGTATTGATGAAAAGTGAATCTACCTACCCGATTGGTAAGCCAGGGCAAAAATGGCAACAAGCAGAACGTGAAGCATGGTTAGCTCAACGAACGGTTAAGCGCGAATACCAGCAAGAAGTTGTACCAAAGATTAAAGCACTTGCAGACCGCTTTGACATCGAACAATACGGCGCACTGAGCTACGACGAAGCTCGCTTCCCACTCTTCGCTATCAAGAGCAAAAACTGGGACGAGTCAAAGCCGACGATTCTGGTAACAGGTGGTGTTCACGGTTACGAAACCAGTGGCGTGCATGGCGCGATCAAATTCGCTGCGACTCAAGCAGAAAAATACACGGCGCACTTCAACATTGTTGTCGCACCTTGTGTGAGCCCTTGGGGCTACGAAGTGATCAACCGCTGGAATCCAAATGCTGTTGATCCAAACCGCTCTTTCTACGACGGTACGCCAGCAGAAGAATCAGCAAACCTACGAGCTCTAGTAGCGTCTCTGCCAGAAGTATTGGTTCACGTTGACCTGCATGAGACGACTGACTCTGATGAAACTGAATTCCGACCTTCACTCGCAGCTCGTGATGGCATTGAGTACATCGAAGGTATGATCCCAGACGGTTTCTACACTGTTGGCGATACTGAAAACCCACAACCTGAATTCCAAGCTGCTGTCATCGCTTCAGTTGAAAAAGTAACCCACATTGCGCCTGCGGATGACGAAGGCAAGATCATTGGTTCAGACGTCACTCAACACGGCGTGATCAACTACCCAATGAAGAAGCTTGGCTTATGTGGCGGCGTGACTGACTGTAAGTACGGTACAACCACAGAGGTTTACCCAGACAGTGACAAAGTAACAGACGAAGAGTGTAATGATGCTCAAGTTGCTGCTGTTGTTGGTGCTTTGGATTACGTTATTCAGCACGAATTGAACGCATAAGCTCATACCCGCTAATAACTAGAACCGAGCACCTAGAACTAAGAACGAAAAGAGCCACAAGTGATGATTCACTTGTGGCTCTTTTTTATCTGGTCTCTGATTTCTTCCTAGGCATAAAAAACTCTCTTGCACCAAGTACAAGAGAGCTTTGAATCATGCTGAGTAAAGTAAATCTCTATCTAGCGACTTACTTAATTCACGATTTATTTTGTAGTTTGAGTTACGGTTTCTTGCCCTTTACCGACTTCTGTCAGTAGGCCTTTCAACAAGCTCACACAACCAATCAAAAGAATGATCGTAAACGGCAGTGCTGCAATAATCGTAATAGATTGCAGAGCTTGGATTGATTGAGTACCACCAATCCACAGCATCACCATCGCGATAGCACCTGAGATAACCGCCCAAACGACTTTCTGTTTCACTGGCACTTCTAATTTACCACCCGCCGTCATGCCATCGATAACGATAGAACCTGAGTCCAACGTTGTAACGAAGAACACGATGATCAGCGCGACTGCGAGAACAGACAGAATGCTACCGAACGAATAAGCATCTAGCATGTAAAACAAGCTTAGAGATACGTCTGTAATGCCTTGGTCGAGGCCAAGTTGCCCCACATGGTTAATTACTTGCTCGATAGCTACGCCACCGAAGATCGACATCCAAGCCGACGTTACCAATGTTGGGATAATCAATACGCAAAGTAGGAATTCACGAACCGTACGGCCTTTAGAAATACGCGCTACGAACATACCGAAGAAAGGTGCATACGCTACCCACCATGCCCAGTAGAACACAGTCCAACCATGCAGCCATGTTGTGTCTTCACGACCCGCACTTTGGCTCAAAGCTACGATATTTTTCACATAGCCCGTTGCCGCCGTTGCCATTGAATCAAGCACAGTTGTGAAGTTCAATACAGCGATAAGACCAAGGAATATGAATGCAATAACCATGTTCAGGTTACTTAGGAACTTAACACCACCGTCCATACCACGTAGTACAGAGATGATCGCCAAGCCCATGATCAGAACGATGATAGATTGCTGAAGGAAGATGTTGTTTTCCAAGCCGAACACGTGGCTAATACCACTTGCTGCTTGTGTACCACCTAAGCCCAATGAAGTCGCAAGGCCAAACAGAGTAACCAGTACGGTTAGTACATCGATTACATCACCAGTTTTGCCCCACACACGCTCACCCAGAATTGGGTAAAACACAGAACGCATTGATAGCGGTAAGCCTTTGTTATAAACAAAGTACGCCAGACAAAGCGCCGTCATGCCATAGATAGCCCATGCATGAAAACCCCAGTGGAATACGGTTGCGCCTAGCGCCAGTTCACGACCAGCGGCTGTGAAAGGTTCTGCGTCTAATGGCGTTCCGAACCAGTTAGTGAAGAACGCAGTTGGCTCTGCAACACCCCAGAAGATAAGTCCAATACCCATACCTGCTGCGAATAACATCGCAATCCAAGATGACATTGAATAGTCCGCCGTCGCGTCTTCGCCACCTAAACGGATTTTACCCAACGGTGAAAAAGCAAGAACAACAGCAAACGCTAGCATGATGTTAGCTCCCCACATAAACAGGAAGTCAAACTTTGATAGAACAGCACCCTTAATAGAATCAATTGCAGCTTTAGCATCTGCAGGAGGAAGAGCAAGAAGAGTGATGATGAAGAGAAGAGATAAGCCAACTGAGGCTACGAAAACTGTGTTATGGACATCCATGCCCCATTTACTGACGTTGTCTTGACCAACTTGATAGTCAGTAGAATCAATACTGTACTTTTTTGATTTAAAACTCATAAATTATGATGTTCGCATATCCGATTCAACGAATATAAGGACGCTCTCCATATCCAACTACTACTTGATTGGCTCGCCGCATCGCCTAAATAAAAGGCAATAAAAATCACAATAGTTAGTGATAAATGGACTTACTGGCTCAATCCCAAGGCGCGTATTATAGCACAGCTCAAAGCATTTTGACTGAGATTTCGCTCAATAGTCGCCCAAACCACCGTTGACAATGATAGTTAACCTAATAAAAACAGAATAAAACAAAAGAACAAAATTATTTAAATACAACAACTTAAATCAAAACCACACACTGTAACGTCACATCCAAAATTTCTGCATATAATTTTGATAATCGCCCAATTTACTTATAGCTCTAATAAAAAAGCCCCGCTATAGGGGCGGGGAAAGTTACCAAAGGTAAAAGAGAAATCAGTGCTCAAATGTCAGTGCTGCGTCTCACAGATCAGCACTGCACATTTCAAAGACAGTTAGTTAGATTGCGAAGCAAAAACCTAGGTTATAGTCTTCACCATTTTTCGCCGTGAACTCTTTGTCTTCACTTGATGCATTCGGGCGGCCACTTTCATCGCCTTTTACTAAGCTCACCCAGTGACGGATGCCAGAAGAACGGCTCGCCTCAGTTTGACCAAACGTGGTGCACGTCTCTAATTGGATATCTTGAATATCAACCAACTCCAGGCGGCCAGTGCCTTTACGAGCACCGATTGTCACTTCAACGTGCGTACCGCTTTCATCACGGAATAGGATTGCTGAAGGCTTAGATTTATCACCTGTGTAAGCCACAAAGTGTTTAGCGCGTTTCAAACCTGTGTGTTCACCGTTTTTGAAATAAACCTGAACGTGTCGGTAGTCAATCTCGTAGCTCACTACATCTTCGTGAGAACCAGACTCGAGAGGGAATAGAGTATCAAGCAACTGTTTCGCCATTTTCTGCTTTTCGAGTTGCTTGTCTGCTTTCACCATTTCGACGGCAAAGACAGCTTCAGCAATAAAAGTTGAATGGTTTCTGTGAAGTTCTGTTTTGTCTAGTGTCAGCATATTCATAGTCTATCCCTCGTACGGCTTTAAATTTCATTAAGGTCAAACATCCCAATTGACCCTTTTCAAAATTGTTCTTTACTGTGTGGTTTCCATGTTTTTCATACTACTGTTATTTTTGAAACAATTTCACAACAAAAATTACACAGTGTGAATTTTACTAAATTGCTTTTTTACACAAACCGGCATTTCGAGCCCCCAGCCCTTTATTTAACTGGGTTGAGGGTTCCGTAGAAACGCGTTTACGTGTTGTTTGAATTTGTGTAATAACCCACCCCAACCAACTTATTGTCGATAACTCGATAGTAAGTGTGCTTAGTTTCCACTTTGCTCGACAGCGGATTTAACCATCGATAGGTGTAAACGCCACGACCATTTTCTTTGGCTCGATTTAACATCTCAGTAAGAATTGGCTTATCGTCAGGGCTTAGGATTTCGTTGTGTGAACGCCCAACAAGCTCAGGGGATACACCGTGCGCGAGCAGCTTTCCAGAGCTCATATCCATCACGAACACATACAAGTCTCCCTCAACAAAGCTGCCTTCGGTATCATTGAACTCGGCGAGACTGTCCTGCTCTGATTCCACTATCGCGGCCATCGCTCTCGCCAATAATCGCTTAGCTTCTGTTGCACTAGAGCGTTCTGGGTAATACCCCACGGCAACAATCACATCACCCACACGTTCAAAGAAAGTGGTTTTAGGCTCGCCCATGCGGTCAGTCGGATTAGTCCAATGGTACTGAACTTCGCCAAACCCGTTGTGCACAGCCTTAGTGATCATTTCACGGAAAAAAGGATTACCGTAGACGTCTTGCGTATCTAAAACACTGTCACCCACTAACACCATTGACGAGCCGCCGCTGGCAAGGAATTGGCCATCAATGCCCAACGCAAACACATAAAGCTCACCGTCTATATATTCGGCATCACTCATGAAGTCTTTGACGCTATCGTCGCCCTCTTTTTGAACGTGTATCACTGCCTTGGCAAGCAAGGTTTTGGCTCTTCTTTCAGCCTGACTGACAACATGTGGTTCAGAAATATCGAGCACATTGACAGGCTTGGCTTCTTTCTCTATTTCAGAGTGTTCCGCACGTAAACTAATACCACTCACCACTGCAAACACGGCACAACCAATGAGGATGATTCTGGATAAATTCATGGTTATCTCTCCTAATAGCCGACTAAGGACGGTAGCCAAAGCGTAATTTGTGGGAAGAAAGCGATAACGAAAACGCCCACAACAGAAGCAAGAACAAAGGGATGGATCTTCGCGGTGATTTGTTCAACCGTGGAACCCCCTATTCCCGAGGCGACAAAGATATTTTCCCCAAGCGGCGGCGTTGCAAAACCTATCGATAAGGTACACACCACCACGATGCCCACGTGAGTTGGATCAGCGCCCAGCATGTACATGATTGGCAGTAACACTGGCACGATGATCATGATCGCCGCTAAGGTTTCCATAAACATGCCGATGAACAACAACAAGGTAATGGTTAGCGCCCACACCATGTACATGTTGTCGGTAAAACTGAGTAATGATTCAGCCACGACAACCGGGATCTTTTGCTCGATCAACAAGCGTCCAAATACTGTTGCTGCAAAGAGGATCAACAACACACGTCCGGTGATCCATGTCGTGGTCGATAGAGATTTCATCACACTTTTGAACGACAATTCGCGGTGAATAAATACACCCACAAACAACGAATAGAATATCGCTACAACCGCAGATTCTGTTGGTGTGAACATGCCGCTGTAGATACCGCCAAGAATCAAGAACGGCGCTAATATCGACCATAAACCGCGGTGCAAGTAGTGCCTTACATCGCCAAACGACCAGGTTTCAGTCAACCCTTTATAGCCTTCTCGCTTAGCAATGAAGTAGTTGGTTACCACCAGCGTCGAAGCCATGATGAAGCCCGGTACAACCCCAGCAACAAACAGTTTTGGAATAGACAAAGAAGCAAACTGGCCGTGTTGAGCAATGGCTTCCGGTGGCGCCATTAAGCCCATTGCGGAGATACCAAAGATAACCAAGGGAATGGATGGTGGGATGATAATGCCCAAGCCACCAGATGCAGCAGTAACTGCCGATGCGTAGCTCTTATCGTAGTCACGCTTGACCATCGCAGGCACCATTAGCATGCCTACCGCAGCGGTGGTTGCAGGGCCTGAACCCGAGATAGCACCAAAGAAAAGACACGCCATTACCGTTGCTGCGCCAAGGCCACCTGTTACGGGACCCGCTAAGCTTTCGGCGATATCCACCAGACGTTTGGAGATACCCGCCGCCTCCATTAATGCACCCGCAAGAACAAAGGCTGGCAGGGCCATTAGCGGGAAGTTACCCACCGAGGTAAACGCGATTTGTACTAAAGCGATGGGATTTTTGTCGAGCAACATATAGGCCGCCATCGAAGCGCCAGCCAGTGATACTGTGATTGGTGCGCCCAGAATTAACAGCGTTAAAAAGCCACCAAATAAAATTAGAGTTAAATAGGATTCCATTATTACATCTCTCTATTACGACTATTCTCTGTGATGACTATTGCGCTGACTTTTGTGCCGTCATTTTGCGCAGCTCTTTGACTTCTGGATCTTCGTTGGTTGCGCCTTTGAATAAACGCTCATAGTTGTTCCAGATAATTCGAATCATCATCAGTGAAAACGCGATAGGTAAAATCATGTAGAAGTACTTCATCGGGATACCTGTAGTCTGAGACTTCCAAAACAGATTCATTTTGTTGAACACGAAGTCGTAGCTGAGGTAAACGAAGTAGCCGTTGAAACAGAGCCATAAGAAGTCAGCGATGGTTTCACTCACGGTCTGCACGATTGGCGGAAAGAATTTAAAGTGAAAGCTCACTCGGTTGTGCGCCGACATCTTGGCCGCAACAACAGCCCCTAGATAGGCAAACCAAACGAACATGTAAGTAGCGACCTCATCCCCCCAAGGGATAGAGTAATCAAAGAACTGACGAGTAAGGATTTGTGTAAACAGCAATAGGACAAAGCTTGCGAGCAGCAGACAACAGGTATATTCCTCAATGTTGTTTAGGTGCGTTTTTATTGTTTTAGCGACTGACATATAACCTCCAATGTTGATTTCCACATGACAACCAGTCGCTCACGGTCCTAAAAAGATCAGGTACAGAACAGATCAACGAGTACAGCCATGTAAATGCCCTATCTCACTGTTCTATCGCTAGGTGATTAAGTAGCGCAGAACAGCAGATAGGGCGAATCTAATCGTTACTTTCTACCTAGTAACTCAAGAACGTCGTCTAGCTTGTCTTTGCCTCCAATGCTTGAGTAGAACTTAGGCCAAACTGACTTAGTCACCTTGCTGATCCACTCTTGCTCGTTGTCTGCTGGGTCTGTGAATACCATGCCTTTCGCTTGTAGCTCTTCACGGATCTTGTTTTCCGTATTTTCTAGATAAGCAAAACTGTGCTCTGTCGCTTCCTGACCTGCTTCAAGAATGATTTTTTGCATTTCAGGAGTCTGTTGTTGGAAGACCGTTTCACTCACAATTAGAGGTTCCAAAGAGAAAATGTAGCGAATGTTGGTCACGTACTTTTGTACTTCGTTGAATTTCATCGCGTGGACTGTGATGTAAGGGTTATCTTGTCCATCTACCACGCCTTGTTGCAGGCCAGTGAAAGTCTCAGACCACGCCATTGGCGTTGGGTTTACACCCCATGCTTGATAAGACGCGATCATGATTTCGTTACGAGGAACACGAATCACTAGCCCTTTCAAATCTTCTGGTGAAGCAACAGGCTTTTTCGAGTTGGTCAAAACCCTAAAGCCAGAATAAGCCCAACCGACAATACGAACACCAGCGTCACGAATCGTGTTATCAACTAAATCTTGGCCTACTTGACCTTGAGTCAGTAGCACTGCTTCTTCTGCGCTTTGAATCACGTAAGGCATGGTCAATAGACCAACGGTTGGAGAGAAAGGCGTCACGTTGTTGATCGCCAGTACAGAGAAGTCGAGAAGACCGATTGCTGCGTCGTTTACGGTGTCTTGCTCATTGCCTAATTGGCCATTCGGGAACAGGTCGATTTTCACTTTACCGTCTGTTTTTTGCTCCATCAGTTCAGAGAATGAGGTCGCTAATTCCCACTGCGTACCACCAGCAGCATCGCCGATAGCCATTTTAAAATTCGCTGCTGCCGCGGTATGAGATAACACAGCTGTTGCTACAATAGTGACACCAGCAATAATTTTATTTTTAATCAATTTCATAGTCTTAACCTTTCCTATCATACAGACGTCCTGCCTGTACTTTGCTCACAAGGTGACCTGGTACAACTTTCCCGGTCGTAATTCTATTTCCCTATTTTGGAAACAATGTTCGGGTAGTTACAGCCTTTCATCCTTTAACGAATACCACTGATAAAGGAACCGCTGCCCCATTCTTCGAAACGGTGCAAACATCTCTGATTCCACCACTTCCCTCACGTTGGGGAACGGAAGTTTTGATTCAAATATTGGTAGGTCGAGCTTGTGACCTTCACCTGCTATCCACTGAGCAAGGCGCTTACCTGCTTGAGCGGAATACATCACACCATTGCCGCCATAACCCAGTGCGTAGAAGATGGATTGTTTCGGATTCGGCTGATAAATTCTCGGCATCATGTCGTGGCTAACATCCACCCAGCCCCACCATGAATAATCAATTTTGATCTGATCAAGAGACGGGAATTTTCGGGTTAAATCCGCTCGCAACATGTCTTCATATTTCTTTTCAGGTGCGTTCTTGCCACTGATGGCACTGCGTGTACCAATCTGAACTCGGTTATCCGGTAACAAACGGTAGTAATGGCGCAGAATTCGAGTATCAGTAATCACTTGGTTAGTTTTGAAGTTACACGCGGCGATTTCGTCTTGAGTTAACGGTCGTGTCACCATCGAGTTAGAAAGTACGGGTAATAGGCGATTTTTAAGCTCTGAATGCAAACCTTGGCTGGTATACCCGCCAGTACAAACACCGACAGAGCGAGCCTTAACCACACCACCTGGCGTTTTCAGGTAATGCACACCGTTGCGAGTTTCCCAGCCCATAACGGGACTCGATGGGTGAACTTTAACGCCGAGTGCTCTCGCCTTTCTTAGATAACCAAACGCCAGTTTCCCTGCATGGATACCAATACCCTCTGGCTCATGCATTGCGCCTGCCGCTTCTTGATCACCAACGTAATCACGCTTTACGGTTTCCGCATCTAAGATCTGCGCATCGTAATCGAACGTGTCGCGCAGCAACTTGGCTTCTTTTTCAAGTGTTGCCATCACTTTGGGACGATGGGCAACGTATAAGTGGCCGCCCGACTGTGGGTCACAATCAATGTCTTTGATCAGAGACTTAAACGTGTTCATGCCATCGATGCATTCGCGGTGCATTTTTAGCGCGGTTTCTAGTCCCCAGCGGTCAATCCACTGAGAACGCTTCAAACGTCCTGACGCACACTGAGCCTGACCACCATTTCGGGTACTGCAGCCCCAACTCATACGGTTAGCTTCAATCACAATCGCTTTAATACCGTACATTTCAGCAAGGTGTATCGCGGTACTTAGGCCTGTGTAGCCTGAACCGATTATCGCCACATCGACATCCATATCCGATGTAATTGGGCCATCATCTTCAGGTGGTGCACCTGCGGTATCTACCCAATAAGTCGGGGCGTATTCCTTACCGTGACCTGGGCTCTTGTCTTTAAGTGGATCGTATTTTGGATCGTATTTATCTTGTGCTTGGGTGCTTTCTTTTGCTTGGGTGCTTTTCACCTTTGGCGGCACATCGGCTGCCGGTTGTTCCATTACTAAACTCATAATTCGACTCTCCTAGTCATAACACGTGAACGGGTTGCGATTTCGTGTCTAGCTCTTGGGAGTATTGCTGGGAGTCAAAAGAGGTCGTGTTTTACGGAAGGCATTTTTTACGCTGATTTTTCCATCTTTCAGGGTAAACACATCAACCATACGAGCTTCGATGACAGTGCCATCAGGGTTAGTCGCAGAGAACGTTGATTCGCTTACCGCGCGGTCGCCACACACAAAGTGGACAGGGTCGCTCCAGGCTGCATCTGGAAAGTTCTGCCAAACCAATTCAAAGCTATTGCGAACGGCTTCGTACCCTTCGATAGTGTTTCCAAGTTCGCCTTCTCCTGCCACGGTGTGGAAGACACAGTCTTCGGTCATAAACGACATTAGCGCTTCAATATCATGGTTATTCCATGCATCACTAAAAGACTGTAAAAAGGCGGTGTCGACTTGGTTTTCCAGCACGAATGTCGCTGCATTGGTTTGCATATTCATATTCCAGAATCCTTTATGTTTTCGTTATTGGTTTAAATTTCAGTAGCTTTGCGCCACTTTTTTATTAGAGTGTTTAAACTAGATCTGTAAAAATTTAACAACTTGATAACAAGATTCATCACTCTAACTTCGAGTTACTTTATAAACAATCTTTAAGCTCACAGATTTCATCTTTTTATAAATTAATTGGTGTTCTAATTTTATTTATCTCGTAATCACTAGATCTATATGAGCTCTAAATAAAATCAGTAGAAATATTAGACTTTAGTCGAAATCAAAATCTTGATGGTACTTTCGGCCATACTGCTCAAGCTGGCGATCATGAGTATTCACTTGTAATTCAATATTACCCTCACCTTTATTTATGACTTGGTTGTTATCTGCATGTGCTTCGTTTTTTAAATCCGTTAGTTTCTCTTCGACATACTCTGTCGGTTCATTTAAAACATTCATGGATATTAACTCCTTTATCAGGTTTACTTTCACTGATGGAAGAATATGAACGGACACTAGACCGTTTGAATACTCTTTCTCATCATACAAAGGCTGAATGGCATCATTGCCACCTTCCTTAAATGGGTGAATGGAATACCACTTCTCCTTGCGTGGCTCTTGCTGATCGCAGTCCGCCACATTAAATATCTGAGTTTTGTTGAGATCACACGGCGAGCTAAAAACACTAACATTTTGATAATCAATAGCTTTTATAATATTGATACAGTCTTTACTTTGGCTATGACACACAGACCACAACGCATTGACCAGGTTATCTGTCCACTCAAGTAAACGGGTAGGAAACCCCTGTTTCTTGGCTAAACACATCAATAACCAATCGTTTATCTCGTGTGCACTCAACGAATGCCCGCCATAAACTCTCACGGTCGAGAGAATCTCTTGTTCGACACGGCGAATATTCTTTCGATTTGAGCGACCTAAGCTTGGCATCAGATTACTGTTTTCATAATCACACACGTTATAAATTAAACCACGATACCCACTACATTCAGCAATTAGCGAATCGATTATTTCATACAGTTCTTCTATTGAACTTATATAACGTTTATTTTTCACAACATGCATGTAATAGGTCACTTAATTTAAATTCGGTACAATCCAAGCATCAACATTTACGATTATAAAATTAACATCGTCAGCTATAACTTCCCAAAATAATAATAGGTATACATCTTCGTCAAAGAACTATTTTTGGATCCATTAGTTAAGGATCGATTAATAATAACGAGTGACAAAGTGTATATATCTAAAACCACTTATATACTTATGAGCCATTTAATTAGTGTTCTAATGTTTAACTAGAGATTATTGAACTAAGCGTTTATGTTCTTCACCTAAGCACTTGCCAATACCCGTTAATATTACCCGACCATGCGCTCGATAACCTTCTCGATGATGCGCTGGCCGGGCAAACTTCCTATGACTTATACGTAATCTTTGTATTTATCTAGGAAACGAACCGGTGTTGATAGTGCATCTCGGCGGAACGGGTCGCCCAACTCCTGAGTACACATGATTTCAATGATGGTTGTTTTGCCTTCGTTCATCTGCATGTCGATGGCTTTTTGCAAGGTTGGACCTACATCTTCTAGCTTATCAACCGTGATACCTTCAGCGCCCATTGCTCGTGCGATTTCAGCAAAGCTTTGGTTATCTAGCTCACCGGCAACAAAGCGTCGGTTGTAGAAGTCGACTTGGTTCTTCTTCTCTGCACCCCATTGACGGTTGTGGAATACCACGGCTGTCACTGGAATGTTATGACGAACACATGTCATGGTTTCCATCAGGCTCATGCCCCACGCACCGTCGCCTGCATAAGAGATAGCTGGGCGATGAGGTGCTGCTGCTTTCGCGCCAATGATGGTCGGGAACGCGTAACCACAGTTACCAAAACTCATTGCCGCAAAGAAACTACGTGGTTTTTCAAAGCGTAAGTAGCTGTTTGCCACCGAGTTGATGTTACCGATATCGGTTGAGACCATTACGTCTTCTGGCATCGCTTTTTCTAGCTCACGCAATACTTGGCGCGGGTGAAGGTATTCACCACCAGAGAACGGAGTCTCGTGTGAGTTTTCCTCAATCATATCTAAGCTGAACGAGTCACGTTCGTGTGTCCACTCATCAAGCTCTTTTTCCCAAAGTGCTTTCTCTGTTGCGACCGTGTCTTGACGAGCGCCTTTATTGTCATCACACAACAATGCACGGCCTTCCAATCTTTCAGATAGAGCAACCGCAGCTGCTTTCGCATCACCACAGATACCAACTGAAATCTTCTTAACCAGACCTAGCATCTTGTTGTCGGCATCAATCTGAATGATTTTCGCGTTCTTCGGCCAGTAGTCCATACCATGTTGAGGCAACGTACCAAATGGACCAAGGCGTGTACCCAAAGCGATAACCACATCCGCTTGAGCCATCAACTTCATTGCTGCTTTCGAACCTTGGTAGCCTAAAGGACCACACCATAATGGGTGACTAGCAGGGAACGAGTCATTGTGCAGGTAGCTGTTCACTACGGGTGCGCCTAATCTTTCTGCTAATGCCGCACACTCTTGAACGGCATCAGCCATTACCACGCCGCCACCAGAAATGATGACTGGGAATTTCGCTTCAGCAATCAAGTCTGCCGCTTCGTTCAGAGATTTTTCACCACCTGGGCCACGGTCTAAACGTGCTGGTTGAGGGATCTCAGTTTGAGTCTCACCGTAAAAGTAATCACGTGGAATATTAAGTTGAGTAGGCCCCATTTCACTCATCGCACGGTCGAAGCATCGACCTGTGAATTCCGCCATACGATCTGGGTGCGTTACGTGTCCTTGATACTTAGTAAACTCTTGGAACATTGGAAGCTGGTTACATTCTTGGAAACCACCTAAGCCCATTGTTTTAGTGCCTGTCTCTGGCGTCACAATGACGACCGGGCTATGTGCCCAGAACGCAGCTGCAATTGCTGTTACACAGTTACTGATACCTGGGCCATTCTGCCCGATAACCACACCGTGGCGACCAGATACACGAGAGTAACCATCTGCCATGTGGGCAGCGCCTTGCTCGTGTACTACTGGGACCAATCGAATGCCAGCAGGAGCAAAGATATCCATTGCGTCCATAAATGCTGACCCCATGATGCCGAACATGTCGGTAACATCATTAGCAACCATAGTTTCAACGAACGCTTCTGATGGTGTCATTGTTACTGTGCCGGAAACAACCGTACGTTTTTCTTGCTCGCTCATTCTTCCATTCTCCTTGAGTTAATCAAAATTTCATTTTTCGGAATGAATTGTCTCTTTTTCGAATTCAATTTCACCTTAGTAGTAGAATTTTTGCGCGTCAACTTTTTATATTAAATTGGAACAATTCATTCTAATTAATAAAACTAGATCACATTATTGGTAGTTTTTCGTACAAAAAGTGCCGTTAACTTAGGTTGAGCTGTTAATAATCGACGACATAGCGCAATAGCTGCGACAAGTAATGGGTTATATAGAGGGAAGAATGATGAAAGAGTCGGAATTGATACCAACGCGACAAGTAAGTGTAAGAGAGTGCTTTGGCATCGACAGCAACCTAACGGTGATGGCGTTTGAACATGCGGGAGAGTATGTGCCAAAAATCGATCCTAACTACTGTTTTGATCCTGAAGTGACGCTGGCCATATTGGCGGGGTTCACTTCCAATCGTCGCACCTTGATACAAGGTACGCACGGGACGGGCAAGTCTTCTCACATTGAACAAATTGCCGCGAGATTGAACTGGCCATGCTTGAGGATCAACCTAGATGGGCACTTAAGCCGATTGGATTTCATTGGCAAAGATAGCATCGTCATTAAAGATGGAATGCAGGTGACAGAGTTTAAGGAAGGCATTCTTCCACAAAGTATCCAGCAACCCATCGCATTGGTATTGGACGAATACGACGCGGGTCGACCTGATGTGATGTTTGTGATTCAGCAACTCTTAGAGCAAGACGGCAAATACACTTCTCTCGAGCAAAACCGCGTGATCACTCCCCACCCTTCTTTCCGCCTGTTTGCTACGTGCAACACGCTTGGCTTGGGTAATTTTTCAGGTTTGTATTCGGGTACTCAAGTGCTTAACCACAGTCAGTTAGATAGATGGAACATCATCGCTACGCTCAACTATTTAGACCCACAACATGAAACCAAGATAGTGTTATCCAAACTTCCAGAGCTGAATAATGAAAGTGGCCAGCAGTTAGTAGAGAAAATGATCGCGACCGCAGGGTTAACGCGTAACGGGTTTCGGGCTGGCGACCTTTCGACTGTGATGTCTCCGCGTACAGTGCTCACTTGGGCTGAAAACATCCAAATATTCGACGATGTAGCGACGGCATTTAGGCTTTCATTCTTAAATCGCTGCGAAGACGAAGAGAAAGAACTGGTTAGCGAATACTATTTCCGTTGCTTTGGTGAAGCCTTGGAAGCGCATACTCAAAATTATTCGCACTCGGAGTCGTAAACCATGGCCAATATTTCTTCTCAGCAGAAAAAGATCCTCGATATTGGTGTGTCTGTCGCCAGAGCAATCAGTGGTGAACTCGATCTGAACTATCGGGGAGAACGACTCTATAAAGGCAATAAGCCCTGTTATTACCAGTCTGCCCACACCAACGATCTCACCTTTGTATCTCGCCACGAGCTGAAAAACAGTAAGCTTTCGATGCAAGGCAAGATCGATTCATCGGCATTACGACTCTTGCTTTCAGATGCTGATCTTCACTACTCATTGCGACCGAAAAACGAGGTCGAACGTCTGTTATATGACTTCTGCGAGCAGGTGCGAATTGAATCGCAAGTTCCATCTTATCTAAAAGGCGTTACCACCAGCATTCAGTTCAACTTTGCGTATTGGAGCGACCAATATCATCAGAATGGCTTCACCGAATCACGAATAAGCATGTTGCTGTTTACACTAATGCAAGTCATCCACACACGCTTAACCGGTGTTCCGGTTTCGGAACCCATTGCTGAGACCATTGAATCGACTCGCGCCGGCATCGTGCCTACTTTTGGGCATAGCCTGAAGCGCTTAAAACAACATAGAACCGACCAACAACAGTTTGCACACTGCGCCAACGAGTTGGCAGCCCTTGCACAAGAGCTCATCGACCAAGAGCAAGAGAGCGATAGCTCGGCTACGCCAACCATTGAAGAAGACATAAAAATCCTTGCGCAGCTTGCCCTTATCGTTGATGGAGACATTCAAGATCAAGACGTCGATACTGACATCACGGGCAGTAGCAAGGTCTTCGAGCTTTCGGGCGCGAATTATCAGGTCTTTAATTCAGAATTTGATCAAGTCATCGCCGCAGACAAACTCGTCAGGCGCGCCCTATTACTCGAACTGAGACAGAAACTCACCGATGACATCATGGCGAGACAAGTAAACACTCGCCGTTTGGCCGCTATGCTCACTAGCTTTGTTGCCACGCCACAGAGGAACCGACGTCAGGACCATTTAGAAGAAGGCATTGTTAACGCCACCACCATCACCAAGCTCGTCACGTCGCCATTGGATCGCACTGTCTTTTATCAACCTGATATCGGTGCATCTCATCAATGTGCCATCACGTTTTTGATGGACTGCTCAGGCTCAATGCAAAAGCACAGTCACAAGCTAAGTCTGCTGATGGACACCATTCTCAAATCCGTTGGATTGGCTGATATCCCATTTGAGATCATTGGCTTCACTACCAACAACTGGAACGGTGGCAAGGTCTATCGACAGTGGCTTAAACAAGGCCAACCAAAGCACCCAGGGCGCTTGAACGAAGTTCGGCACATCGTGTTTAAGGATTTTGATACGCATTGGAGACGATCTCGCCTTGGCATTGCGAGTCTTCGTAAAGCAGACATCTTTAAAGAAGGGATTGATGGCGAAGCGGTGCAGTTCGCTAGCCAGCGGTTGCAACAGCACACTGCTCAGCGAAAGGTTTTGATCGTGTTCTCAGACGGCTGCCCAATGGATACCGCCACCAGCACCGCCAACGATCAGTTCTATTTGGATAACCACCTCAAACAAGTGATTGAACGTGAGTCGATAAAAAACGGAATTGAGATTCATGGTGTGGGGATGGGAGTGGATTTGAGCCCATATTACCGCAACAACATTACCTTGGACGTACAAGAGAGCTGCTTGTTCGGCCTATGTAGGAACATCTTTGAGATGCTAAAGCGCTGACGTGTCAGTGAGGAGGGTGTCATCAAGCATTAAACGAGAATCAAGCCCTCCTCCTTCAAAGATAATTTTGATAAAGAAAACGTTCTAAGCCAAAAACAACGACCATGCAGAGACCGCCATCAAGTACCCACCAATCAACATCAACACAATAAACACTAACTTTCTGAGTTGATCATTAGACAGCGGCGGTGGAAAGCGCCGAGCAAACATCGTGACAAGCGCTACCAAGGGAACAGCAATAGCAGATAACCACAGTATGCTCTGTTCCATGTCGCCTGCAGCGTAGACATTGACAGTACGCGACATCGACGTACAAGCGAAAACCATCAACAGTGTGCTTCGCACCAGATCAAGCGTAAAAGGTTGCCGATAAAGATGATAAACAATCGGTGGACCTGCCATCCCAAACAACCCACCCGCTAACCCAGAGCTAAAGCCTGAGACAAGGAAAGATACGGTTGCCGAGCGATCCTTTCTGGTTTTAGGTTTGAACATAAAACTCAAACCTGCGAATAGCACCATCGCACCCAATAGTCCTCGGAGAATATGCGTTGCCGAATCGCTCAACTCATCCAGTAAGTACACCCCCATCGAAACGCCGGGAATAATACCGATGACCAACACCACCAGAATCTTGAGTTCCCCAAGCAGTGGCTTACCCATCAATGCGACCAAGCAATTGAACAAGGTCACAATACTGACCACAGCGGCTATAACGGGTAAGGAAACCAGATTAAGGCTAACCGTTAAACCAATCACGATGATACCGAGGCCAAATCCGGTGACAGTTTGAAAATAGGTACCCACCGCGATGGTGGCAAGAATAGCGAGTAAAACAGGTAACTCCATTAGCTATCCTAATTAGGTTGTTTGGGGGTTGGATATGAGTGCGAATTTGAGTGCTAGATTCAGGAGCGAGATGTTAATACCTAAAATCAAACGTCGACTCTTGTCTTTCTTCAACCTCAGCTTCAGTATCAGCCTTAGAGTCAGACACTTTCCCTTGCTGCGCTTGTACCGCGGTCACCGCGATCACATTAAAGATGTCTTGTGCGCTACACCCTCTTGATAAGTCATTCGCAGGTTGATTCAACCCTTGTAACAGTGGACCAATCGCAACTGCCCCGCCTAATCTTTCCGCAAGCTTATAACCAATATTACCGGCTTCTAAATTGGGGAATATCAACACGTTCGATTGACCTTTCACCTCTGAATCTGGCAGCTTCTTCGCGGCAATCTCAGTCACAATCGCGGCATCGAGTTGAACATCCTGATCGACGGCGATTCCGGGACAACGTTGTTTCACGAGTTGAGCCGCGTTACGAACCTTATCGACCGATTCGTGTTTGGCACTGCCGTTGGTCGAAAAAGACAGCATTGCGACTTTAGGTTCTTCCATCAGTAGCGTTTGAGCACTGATTGATGCGGCTACGGCAATCGATGCTAGCTCGGTTTCATTGGGGTTAATCACCAAACCACAGTCACTGAAAATCATGCCGCCTTTAAGATTATGGAAAGGCTCACACAACATCATCAGAAAGAAACTGGATACCAATTCACTGTCTGGCGCGGGGCCGATAATCTGAAGCGCAGCTCGCACCACATCAGACGTGGTATAAACCGCACCATTAACTGTGCCATCCACCAGCCCCTCTCTGACCATCAGATTGGCAAAAACAAGTGGATCTTGAACCAGCTCTAGAGCGTCATCATAAGTCATGCCTTTGGCTTTTCTTAATGTATACAGCCGCTCAGCGAGCACCTCTTTGAGTGACGACGCCTGAGGAGAAACAATATGAATGCCAGCCAGGTTAATGTGATGCAGTTCTGCAGCAGCGATGATCGCCGATTCATCGCCCACGAGTGTGATGTGAGCGAGCTGTTTGTCGATTGCCATTCTTGCAGCAGCTAGCACTCGCGGGTCCTCCGCTTCACTCAAAACAACACGCTTACGATCTAAATGAGCTTTATCAATAATCCGTTCAATCGCCTTCATCTTTAAATTCCATTTATTGAGATTAATTATTCCATAATTTACATTTATATTATTGGAATAATAAAAAAGATCAAATTTTATTCAGATAATTGAAGAATAATGATTTGGTATGTACACTCTTAGGCATAGACATATCGCAAGGATGAATCACTGTATGCAAACAGAAACACCGCAAGTTCAAGGGGATACACCGACCCTCCGACTTTTTGCACTATTAGAGGTGATAGCGCAAAAAGACGAGTTTATTTCTCTTCAAGGTTTAGTCGAAGAGACCGGATTACCAAAACCCACGCTGCACCGAATGCTTCAGCAATTAGAAGCCGCGGGCATCATTCAAAGAGATGGCGACGAAAAGCACTACAGCTCAGGCATTCGACTAAGAAAACTTGCCGAAAACCTACTTTTGAATAGCACCATGCACAGCGCGCGACGCACCATCCTTGAAAATCTAAGAGCAGAAGTCGGTGAGAGTTGTAACCTGACGGCTCTTTCAAGTGGTGAAATCATCTATCTCGATCGTGCCGAAACTGAAGCTCCCCTTCGCTTTCACCTGCACCCCGGCTCTCGCGTTCCCGTGCACTGCTCGGCTACTGGAAAACTGTTTTTAGCTCATATGTCTAAGTCGCAGCGCAGAAGACTGATTGAAAACGTGCCGCTGACTCAATACACAGTAAACACGATTACCGACTATTCGACTCTAGAGAAAGACATTGAAGAAGCGAAAATCCAAGGTTTTGCTATTGATGACGAAGAGTTTTTACCAGGCTTAGTCTGTATCGCAGTGCTGATCCCATCACCAACAGGTCAATCAAACCTAGGCCTAGCGATACAAGCGCCTGTGATTCGAGTGAAACCGGATGAAGCAATAAAATTCTTGCCCGCACTTCAAAAAGCAGCAAAAGCGCTGGCGAAAATCGAAGCTGATAATTGGAGTCAGCAGTAAACACTTTCTTAGAGAATTTCGAAGTCCATGACTTAGCTGATCATGGATTTCGAAAAACCTACTTTGATAGACATGATTTGGTAAACAATGCTTGCGCAAACAAGGGCTTCAAAACTATCGAATTAACGACCACAATCTGCGACTAATCAACATTTGGTCGAAGTGATCTGAACACTCGCCAACCCGCACATCAGCAACACGTCTAAAGTAATCACGACAAAGGAATCACGATGCTAAACATTGATAACCAGCACTTACTCTCTTTTATGGTGACAGAAGCGAACAACGCAGTTGCAGTCACAAACCCAGCAACGGGTGAACTCATCGGGCACGCACCGATATCATCAGAAACAGAGCTAGCGAGCGCGATTGAACGAGCTCATGTAGCGCAGAAAGAGTGGGCAAAAATTCCTGCTAAATCTCGTGCAGCACTGCTTCATCGCTGGCACCAGTTGATCCTCGAAAACAAGAATGACCTTGCTCGAATCATGACGATTGAACAAGGTAAACCGTTAGCCGAAGCGGCAGGCGAAGTGGTGTATGGCGCGAGCTTCATTGAGTGGTTTGCAGAAGAAGCAAAGCGCACTTATGGTGATTCCATTCCTAGCACAGTCGCAGGCAAACGTTTGGTGACCATCAAGCAACCGATCGGAGTGGCGAGCGCGATTACGCCATGGAACTTCCCTATTGCAATGATCACTCGTAAAGCGGCTCCTGCCTTAGCTGCGGGTTGTAGCTTTGTCGTGAAACCTTCGGATGAGACACCGCTTTCCGCGTTTGCTGTGGTTGAACTGGCTTATCAAGCGGGTATCCCTAAAGATCTACTTCAAGTGGTGCTTGGTGAAAGCCCTGAACAAGTGGGCAACCTATTCACTTCGCATCCGCTTATCAAAAAAATCTCTTTCACTGGGTCGACCCGTGTGGGCAGTATTTTGATGGCTCAAGCAGCAAAAGGCATCAAACGCACCTCAATGGAACTTGGCGGTAACGCACCATTTATTGTGTTTGACGATGCCGACATCGATGCAGCCGTTCAAGGGGCAATGGCGTCGAAGTTCCGTAATGCAGGTCAAACATGTGTCTGTGCAAACCGATTCTACGTTCACAGTAAAGTGTACGATGAGTTTGTGGCTAAATTCGATCAAGCGGTTCAGCAGCTTAAGATTGGTAACGGCTTAGATGAAGGTGTCACGATTGGCCCTGTTGTCAGCCTGAACGCAAAGAACAACATCCAAGCTTTGGTAAACCGAGCGATTGAACAAGGTGCCACGCCTGTCACGCCAACTCAGGAACTTAATGGGCTTTTCATTCAACCTGTTGTTCTTAAAGATGTAAAACACAGCATGGACATCGTTCAACAAGAGATCTTTGGCCCAGTCGCGCCCGTGATGAAATTCGACACGGACGAAGAGCTTATCGAGATGGCCAACGATACGATTTATGGTTTGGCGTCTTACTTCTACAGTCAGAACATCCACCGAGTGTGGAACATTGCAGAAGCGCTTGAGTACGGTATGGTCGGCATTAATGATGGTCTAATCTCAACCGAAGTCGCGCCTTTCGGTGGTGTGAAACAATCAGGTATTGGCCGTGAAGGTGCGAAAGAAGGCATCGATGAGTACATGGACATTAAGTATCTTTGCTTTGGCGGAAAATAAGGTTGGTAGTAACTAAGTTCTGGCAGTGATTAGGGCTCGGAAATAATTAAGTCTTAGTGAGCACTAACCTGCCCCATTCTCCCCCCTTCCCACCACAAAAATGAATCAAAAAAAAGCCGCGCTATAAAAGCGCGGCACCTTGGGCTCGGTTAAAGGGGGTTTCTTTTTTTAGTATTTTACATTCTCTGTTTTTGTTATTCGGTTGCTTCACTATCCCTGCGCTTTCAGTTTTAGACGCATCGCGTGCAGCACTGGCTCGGTGTAACCGCTCGGCTGAGCACAGCCTTCGAATACCAACTGACACGCCGCTGAAAATGCAATGCTGTTTTCAAAATCAGGCGCCATGTTACGGTAACTCGGGTCGCCAGCGTTTTGCTCATCCACCACTGCGGCCATACGCTTCATGGTTTTCATTACCTGAGCTTCCTCGCAAATGCCGTGACGTAACCAGTTCGCAATATGCTGGCTTGAAATACGCAGCGTCGCTCGGTCTTCCATTAACCCTACATCGTTAATATCAGGTACCTTCGAACAACCAACGCCTTGGTCAATCCAACGAACCACATAACCCAAAATACCTTGGGTGTTGTTATCCAGTTCACTTTGAATATCTTGCGCGGTAAGCTTTTGATCGCCCAGTAACGGGATAGTAAGAATATCATCGACATTGGCTCTCACTCGCTCACGAAGCTCTTTCTGACGGCTTGGTACACTCACCTTATGATAGTGCAGCGCGTGCAAAGTCGCGGCGGTTGGAGAAGGAACCCAAGCGGTATTGGCACCCGCTTGTGGATGTCCGATTTTCGCGTCCATCATCTTCGCCATATTATCCGGCTCTGGCCACATACCTTTACCAATCTGGGCTTTACCTTGCAGGCCACAAGCTAAGCCAAGATCAACGTTTTGATCTTCGTATGCGCCAATCCAAGTCATGGTTTTCAGCTGTGTTTTAGGAGCAAAAGGCCCCGCTTCCATACTGGTGTGAATCTCATCACCCGTTCGGTCTAAGAAACCTGTGTTGATAAACACAACACGATCTTTAGCTGCACGAATACATTCTTTAAGGTTAACCGAAGTACGACGCTCTTCGTCCATGATGCCGACTTTTATCGTGAATCGATCTAGCCCTAATGCATCTTCAATACGGCCAAACAATTCATTAGTAAAGGCGACTTCTTCAGGGCCATGCATCTTAGGTTTTACGATGTTGATACTGTTCGCAGTCGAGTTTTGGTACGCGCTGTTGCCTTTTAAATCATGCATCGCAATTAACGAAGTGATCATGCCATCCATAATGCCTTCAGGCACTTCATTACCTTCGGCATCAATAATCGCAGGGTTAGTCATCAAGTGGCCGACATTACGGATGAACAACATGCTGCGGCCTTTTAGTGAAATCTCACCACCCGTCACGCTGGTGTATTGGCGATCGGGATTAAGGTTACGAACAATAGTTTTGCCGTTTTTCTCTAGTAATTCTTGCAGATCACCTTTCATCAAGCCTAACCAGTTACGGTAAGCCAATGCTTTGTCTTCACCATCAACTGCAGCAACCGAGTCTTCGCAATCCATAATGGTTGTTAGGGCAGCTTCGACCAACACATCTTTAATACCCGCCACATCAACGCTACCAATCGGTGCGCTTGGGTCAATTTGAATTTCGATGTGCAGATTATTGTGTTTAAGAAGAATGCACGAAGGGGAACTTGCGTCACCTTGATAGCCAATGAACTGGTCGCTATCAATGAGAGTGACTTCTTCGCCGTTATCGAGTGTCGCTATGAGCTTATTGCCGATGCTAGCGTTACTGATGCTGTATTTGGTCACGTCTTTATGAGAGACACCGTTTAATGGCGCTGCATCATCAAGGAACTCACGAGCATAAGTCACTACTTTAGCGCCACGAGCAGGGTTAAAGCTTCCGCCCTTTTCCGCGCCATCACTTTCACTGATCACGTCCGTTCCGTAGAGCGCATCATATAGACTGCCCCAACGCGCATTGGCTGCGTTAAGTGCAAAGCGTGCGTTCATGATTGGCACCACAAGCTGCGGCCCTGCTTGTGTTGCGATCTCAGGTTCTACGCTGGCTGTCGTCACTTGAAAGTCATCGCCTTCAGGAACCAAATAACCGATCTGCTGTAAGAACTGTTTGTACTCTACAGGATCTAGCGTTTGCCCGGCACGCTCTTGGTGCCAAACGTCAATTTGATGTTGAAGATCTTCACGCTTGATAAGCAATGCGCGATTTTTTGGCGCCAAATCTTCAAGAATGGTTGCAAATGATTGCCAAAAGTCTTCAGCGACAATGCCTGTTCCAGGAATCACCTGCTCATTAATTAATTGGTAGAGGGTGCTATCAATGTTCAAGCTTCCCTGTTGAATACGACTGCTCATAAAATCTCTCTCAAACTAATTGATGGCTACTCAATAAATTTTCGTGACTAGCTCAAATTTACGTTACTAGCTTAAATTTACTTTACTGACTTAAACTTACTTAACGGACATGAATTTAGCTAATTTATGCCGGTTATATTGGATATTCATATAAAAAATACCCTACAAACTATGTTATTCCGTCACTCCACTCTCGATTTCGTTAGCGACACTTTTAATCAAACGACGCATCCACTGATGGTCTGGATTGGTTTGTAACAATGGACTCCACGCCATCTTCACCTCAAAGGGTTCAATCGCAAATGGCGCAGGCTTGATCAACAATCTAGGGTTATTGCGCTGCAGTTGAGCTGCTTTGGTAGGAATAGTCAGGATAAGGTTCTTCTGCTGAGCGAAGAGAATCGCCGACAAATAGTGTCGCGTAAACACCGTGATGTTACGGGTTTTACCAATGCGCATTAATGCCTCATCTATCCAACCAAGCTTTTGTGCTTCGCTTGGGTTGATCCCCACTCCCGTTCCCATACCTGTCTTACTTACCCAAATATGTTGCGCCTTTAGATAAGACAAAATATCGAAGTTGTCGGCTATCGGGTTGTCACAACTAAATAGACAAGAAAACCCGTCGTGCCAAAGGCTCATCTGGTGAAAAGACTGAGGAATATCGTCAAATCGGTTGATAATTATATCAACGGTACCTTGCTCTACATCCTGATAACTCACGTCACTTGGCGTCATGATATCCAGTCGTATTTTCGGTGCGATCTCACTTAACCTTTTAAGAAGAGGTTGAATAATGGTCGACTCTGCATAGTCACTCGCCATGATACGAAACACGCGTTCGCTGTCTTCTGCATTAAACTCTGTGGTCGGCTGCAGTGTCTTCTCTACATTCGCCAAGATGTTTCGAATCAGTGGCTGCAACTTATGCGCGCGCTCGGTCGGTATCATACCTTCACTTGTTCTCACTAATAGTGGATCTTCAAACAGATCACGCAATCGGCGAAGGCCATTACTCATGGCTGGCTGAGTAATACCCAATTGATTTGCAGCTCGTGTAACGTTTCTTTCACGTAGCAACATGTCTAAATACACAAGTAAATTAAGGTCTATACGAGCAATATTCATAAGAAAAATACCGAATATAATAACTATAAATTAACAAAATTATCACATACATGATTATTATTTGTCCATGGTTAGATTTAATCCAAATCAAATGACCTCGCCAAATTGGCCAACATGTCCACGTGAAACTAAGGAATAGTTATGTCGCAAATTACACAAGATATCGAAATGATTGAAGTTGCAAAAAGCGCTGCTGGTGCTCCATGGGATGCAATTAACCCTGAATCTGCTGCTCGTATGCGAGCTCAAAACAAATTCAAAACAGGTCTGGATATTGCGCAATACACGGCAGATATCATGCGTGCAGACATGGCGGCTTACGACGAAGACAGCTCTCAATACACTCAGTCTCTGGGTTGCTGGCATGGTTTCATCGGCCAACAAAAGCTGATTTCTATTAAGAAGCACTTTGATGGCAAGACTGACCGTCGTTACCTATACCTTTCTGGTTGGATGGTTGCTGCACTTCGCTCTGACTTTGGTCCACTTCCAGACCAATCTATGCATGAGAAAACATCCGTTGCTGGCCTAGTAGAAGAGCTATACACATTCCTACGCCAAGCCGATGCTCGTGAACTGGGTGGTTTATTCCGTGAGCTAGACGCTGCGCGTGAAGCAGGCGATGTGAACCTACAAGACCGTATTCAAGACAAAATCGACAACCACGTGACACACGTAGTGCCAATCATTGCCGATATCGATGCTGGTTTCGGTAACGCAGAAGCGACTTACCTAATGGCTAAGCAGATGATTGAAGCGGGAGCTTGTTGTCTACAAATCGAAAACCAAGTAGCCGATGAGAAACAATGTGGTCACCAAGACGGCAAAGTAACGGTTCCACACGCTGACTTCCACGCAAAACTTCGTGCGCTTCGTTACGCTTTCCTTGAGCTAGGCATCGACAACGGCATCATCGTTGCTCGTACCGATTCACAAGGTGCTGGCCTAACAAAAGAAATCGCCGTAGTGAAAGAGCCGGGCGACCAAGGTGACATCTACAACTCATACCTAGATGTTGAAGAGATTGATGTTGCTGATATGGCTGAAGGCGATGTTTGTTTCAACCGTGACGGCAAGCTAGTTCGACCTAAGCGTCTACCTTCAGGTTTATACCAATTCCGCCAAGGTACTGGTGAAGATCGTTGTGTATTTGACTGTATCGAAGCAATCAATGCAGGTGCTGACCTACTTTGGATTGAGACTGAGAAACCACACATCGGTCAAATCAAAGAGATGATGGACGGCGTACGTGAAGTACACCCTAATGCGAAACTGGTTTACAACAACTCTCCATCATTCAACTGGACGCTAAACTTCCGTCAGCAAGCTTACGATGCGATGGTAGCAGAAGGTAAAGATGTTTCAGCTTACGACCGTGCAAGCCTAATGAGCGCGGAATACGATGAAACTGAACTGTCTGCAAGCGCTGACGAGAAGATCCGTACATTCCAAGCAGACGCATCACGTGAAGCGGGTATTTTCCACCACTTGATTACGCTACCGACTTACCACACTGCTGCGCTGTCTACTGACAACCTAGCGAAAGAGTACTTCGGCGACCAAGGCATGTTAGGTTACGTTGCGAATGTTCAGCGTAAAGAAATCCGCCAAGGCATCGCATGTGTTAAACACCAAAACATGTCTGGTTCTGACATGGGTGATGACCACAAAGAGTACTTTGCTGGTGAGAACGCACTAAAAGCTGCAGGTGAAGCGAATACATCGAACCAATTTGATTAATCGCTAACGCTAAAGCCTCCCCCGTCCTTCTCTCTTACTTAGGTAAGATCCGGGGGAAGGCTTTGAGATAAAGCTTGTACTGCCAGCTTTATCTCAAAGCCTCAGATTTGTGTTCCACACCACGGTTAACCGAACAACTTCTGTTTAAGCTAACTGTATACATATTTGTTCAGATTCCTATTTGTTGAGAGTGCCTATGACTTCAATACCTACACACCTACAAGATGCAAAAACACTGTTATCAGAGAATGGTTTCGCGACGGGTGATACTTGGTATCACGGCACATCTTCAGCTTTATTGGCTTCGATTCAAGGCCAAGGTTTAAAACGTTCTGGAGACAAAGCGCTCAACGAAGCAGCTTCAAAAACTATGGCAACCATCGGCAACAACTATACCGAATCGGTTGAGCCAGTGTTTCTCACTCAGAGTAAAGAACTGGCGTACTACTGGGCTCAACAAACCGTTCGTGAGCGAGGCGTTCGATTCGAAGGTGAAGAACAACCTATCGTACTAGCGGTAAACCTATCTGAAAAGCAACGCACCAAAGTAAGACCGGACGTAGGCGCAATGAGTCTATTGATGATGAGTGTGGGCGAGCAATTCATGTCTCATCTCACTGAAATTTATCAAGCCAACAACATTGCAGGCCCCGACATCGAGCTTCGCACTGCCGATCGCATGGACTACCTCAATAAACTCGGTATGGCCTACATTGATGAAGACATCAGCCGAGCTTGTGTTCAGGAGTTAGCCGAGCCCGAGCTGGCCGACTGAAATCGTTCAGTGAATCAGTCTTCTTAAAAACAAAAATGGCTCCCAATACGGAGCCATTTTTATTTGCTATCAGCCTATCTCACAAGATACAGACGCATCTAGATTATGAGCACAGAAGACCTTTCTGTGCAGGTTGCGTCATTTCGATGTCACCTTGTAGAGAACGGTAAACGATGGTGTTCCACACTTCACCATTATCCATTTCAAACTCAATAGCGTAATTCAAACCCGCGACAACCTGAGTTCGAACACTCAAGATCTGCTTGAGATCAGCTGAAGTGTTCATTTGGCTAAGAACTGCGTTTAAAGCTTGCTTGGCTTCTGGTGTTATCTCACTTTTCGACCAACCACCCGTCAGGTTTTTAGTGCTGCAGATGGGGTTCGCATTCTCTTGCGGTTGAGTTGGTACCTCTGATTTCTGACTACACCCAGCTAACGCCACGACACTAAACAAGGTTGCTGTTCCAAGTAATGATGTTAATCGTACGTTCTTCATAAATTCTCTCTACCTCAATCATTTACGAGGGATTACTCGCAATAATGTTTCATATGCAGGCAAGCTTAAACCTCGAATGTCATCACTTCATCAGAGATTATGGTGTAACTACTCTATAAACACAGGAGATTGTCAGGAAAACAAGCCGAGCACTGGAGCTCTGCTTTTATCCACCTGATATTTAAATCATTAAAATGAGTAGCGAGAGAATAAGCGAGTAATAATACAGACATAATTAATCAGTTAATTACATGCTTCACACCAAAAACATTCCCATCACGATTAATAAGATGAGCTCATCTTGATGTGGATTATGATATTGGTTCAAAAAATAGACATTTGAAATTATTTTATAAATCCAAAAGTTTATGCTCGACTTAATCATGTCTGTTTTTAGAACTGTGATCCAACCCTACAAGTTGTTGATAATAATGTATTTTGTTCATCTTTGAATTCATTCAAATATGGAAAATCTTTATTGTTGAGGGTGAGTGCAAGTAGTAAAATCTCGCCCGATTATGCAACTTACCTCTCACACCATGGACACAAGTAAAGTTACGATTGGCTCTCTCAAAGTAACGTAACTTCAAACACATACCTAAAATCAGTGTCCTATAGATAGTGCAGATCAAATAAAAATAATTATATAAACCTAGGCTAGGTTAAACATGAAATTAACGTCATCTTTAGGCTCACTGTTGGCTAGCAGTCTGTCTATCGAAATAAAACAGCGAGCGCTGATAGAGCTCGTCATCAGCACTTATCAGCCACATGAGCGCACTGAGCTTTTTCAAAACGTGACTGAATATCGTAGAAGCCAGTTAGAATTGCTTTTCCCAGAGCATCAAAACAAAAGCTACTCTGTATTGTTTGAGGTGATGGACTACCGCGATCTGATTCTGCGCTATCCAAATACACTATCTGCAGAGATTGCTCTTCTAGAGCAGGCTGTAGGGCAGTGCTATATGCATTGGCTAGATTTCTGGTGTGAGTGTGAAATTGCTGCGATCAAAGCAAAATCTCCATTAAATCCAAGCTCCATTTCTCATGTCGACCTCCCTATCAATGACAGTGCTTATTACGGTGCGATCATCGAACAGATAGAACATGAGCCACTTTTGGTACAAACACCGAGTCACCCACAAGGAATGCCAATCAGCGATGCCATTGCTTTAAGCAATCTTGAGGTGTTCATCAAGGGTGAAAAATGGTTTGAGATGCTGCCTTTATTACACCTTTCTCAGGCAGGCAAGCATTTTATTCTGCTCAAACATCCAGTCGATGAAGCCTTTCCGACACTGGCTTCCTCTGCGCTGATTCAAGACTGGTCTAAGAGTGATACGTGGTTAAGTTACGCGCCCCCGTTCAGCAATGAGCAATGGCACTACTGTTTACCCAATCACGGTTACGACGAACTGGCGAAGCTACAACTTTTCACACCGCCTACACTGTCAAAGTGTTACTCTCTGCCAGAATTTGACCAGCAATTCCAGTTACAATTGTCGGCTAAACACGCCCTATGTGAAGTACTGCGTCTGACAGTCAGTGGCAAGACTCAACAAAAGCTCTATTTCCTCTATCTTGCTCAAAAAGAGCTGATGAGTGTCTTACACCAAATAGGGTACAAAATCGGCTTCACTATTATCGAGCAACCTTTCATGCTTCAGTTTTATCAAACTATTGAACCCAATGCGTACTTCCACTCAGGGTATTGCGAATTAAATGATGACGGCACAACAATTTATCGTGGGGTCTGGAATTTCGAGATGATGGTAAAAGCATTCAATGACATCGATTTTCGCAGCTACAAAAGCGCAGTGCGTGAGAGCAGAAAGCTAAGCTCACTAGAACAATTGAGTTCTGCGGAAAAAACGATCTCAGCAAAAATGATCTCAGAAAATAAAGCAAGGGCGGTATTAAAACCGAGTCCGGTAAGAAAGGATGAACATGTTTGATTTCGGCCTAGAAGCGATCATCTATGCAAAAGCAATCACGCTGCTTGCAACCGTGGCTGTGGTTGTTATGTGGTTGCTCTATTATTGCTATCGCCTAAAACAAAAGAACGAAGTCATTGCGGGGACACACCATGCCCCGTACATCGCCTATTCGATCTGTATTGTTGCGTGGATCAGCAGCAACGCCTACTTCCATACCGATTTATTGCCAGAACTTGGGGCCTCGGCCGCTGTGTTCGCGGCAAAGTTTGCCAACCTCGCCTCTTTCTTTGCATTTGCCTTTGCCTATTACTTCTCGTGCAAACTCGCAGCCGAACAACGTAATGGTAAGGTTCATGCATGGCAGCAAGCCATTTTTGTCACACTGACTGTCTACTCCTTCTTTATCAATTTAAGTCCGGGGTTAACCGTTGAACATGTCACGATTGCTGGCCCAAGCCAGTTCGTGATCGAGTTTGGCACACACACGCCGTACTTCTTTATCGGGATGATCAGCTTCGTTGTCCTGACGCTATTCAACCTCGTGGCCATGCGCGCCAACAGCAGCAAGCTTACCTTAGCCAAAACCAACTACATGATCGCGGGCATCTTAGTGTTCATGCTGTCTACTGCGACGATCCATCTAGGTATGACCTACTTCTTGCGTGACTTCTCACTCACTTGGCTACCACCAGCCTTGTCGATCAGTGAGATGTTGTTCGTTGGCTATGCTCTACTGACCTCTCGCTTCTATAGCGTGAAATACCTTGCGTATATGAGCCTAAATACGTTGTTGGTGTGTGCAATTTTGGTGATACCTTTTGGCGCGATATTTATCCCACTGACAGACGATAACCAATGGCTCATTGCTATCCCTATCTGCGCGGTTATCGGCATCACTTGGCATTTACTCTACAAACGTGTGAGCGACTACGCCTCCTTCTTTATCTACGGAAACAAGAAAACGCCAGTACAACAGATCCTCGCGCTAGAAGAGGATTTCAAGCTATCAATTGATGATGCAATGCGTCGTTTGGGTAGCCTACTGCAAATTCCAGAAGATAAGCTACGTCTAGTGAATAGCAACTACAACGAAACCTTCTACGAAGATTATCTGTCTACTAACAAGTCCGTTTTAGTGTTCGATGAGTTGTCTCAGGAGCTTGATTACACCGCACCAGCCAAGCGCTCAATCAAAGCCCTGTATGACAAGATGAGCTCCAACGATACCGCTTTGGTGATGCCTCTGTTTGGTCAGGGGAAATCGGTCACGCACTTGTTAGTATCGTCACACAAGAGCAACGAACAGATGTTCTCTAACGAAGAGATCTCTGCCCTGCAAACCTTGTTAACTCGAGTACAAAGCACTATCGAAGCCGATAGACGCATCCGCCAAAGCCGCGCGCTTGCTAATTCTATCGCACACGAAATGCGTAACCCGCTGGCTCAAGTGCAGCTGCATTTTGAGGTGTTAAAACAGCACATTGATAACCAAGCCCCAGCTAAACAAATCCTAAAGGATATTGAGAATGGCCAAGCGGCGATTCAACGCGGGCGACAACTGATTGATATCATCCTGCGCGAAGTCAGTGACAGTACGCCTGAACACGGCCCTGTGGCCATGACCTCTATCCACAAAGCCGTAGATCAAGCCGTAAGCCACTATGGTTTTGAGAATGAAAAGATCATTGAACGCATTCGTTTACCACAACACGCTGATTTTGTAGCAAAGCTCAATGAAACCTTATTCAACTTCGTTATTTTCAACCTGATACGTAACGCGATCTACTACTTTGATTCTTATCCAGACAGCCAAATTGAGATCAGCACCAAAACTGGGGCTTACGAGAACGTCCTCACATTCCGTGATACTGGCCCCGGCATTGACGAAGCCATCGTTCATAAGATCTTTGATGACTTCTTCTCTTACCAAAAAAGCGGTGGTAGTGGATTAGGTTTAGGCTACTGCCAACGTGTGATGCGTTCATTTGGTGGCAAAGTTGAATGCCATTCCAAACTTGGCGAGTTTACTGAGTTCCATCTGTACTTCCCTGTTGTGCCCAATGCACCCAAAGCAGACGCACTTCGTACACCTTACTTCAATGATTGGAAAAGTAACCAAGCCGCAACTGAAAACAAAACCAACGTAGACGCTAAGCCAGACAACCAAGCGGCAACGCAAAATTCAGAACCAACAAGCACGCTAACCCCAGGGAATCATTTGGCTCCAACCGTACTGATCGTCGATGATAAAGAAGTACAACGCACGCTTGTTCAGATGTACCTGAGCCGACTTGGCGTCAATAGCTTACAAGCCAAAAACGGTGAGAATGCCGTCGAACTGTTCAAAACACACAAGGTCGATTTGATCTTAATGGACGTACAAATGCCGATAATGAATGGTTTTGACGCAAGCCAAATCATCAAGGCACGCTCTCCTCAAACGCCAATTATTGCTTTGTCTGGCGAATCAGGACAACACGAGTTAGATATGATCAGCAAGTTGATGGATGGTCGCCTAGAGAAGCCAACCTCTTTGAAGGCACTGCAACACGTGCTCGATAACTGGCTTGAAAAAGACTGGGCGTCGAATGCTCCCAAAGAAACCGAAGATGAAGAATAAATTCAGGAAAACACGAATCGCCATTTTTCCAGTTGATTACTGTCTGCCTCACAACTTTCCTTTAATTATTCATCAAAAAGCCAGCCGAACAAGGCTGGCTCTATCAGAACTAAACGCTCTAATTAATCTAAAAGTGAACGAACATAATCAGCGATTTCTTGGTTTTGGCAATGCTCAAAGAAGCATTGTTGGAAACGTTCGCTGCCAACCGCTGTTTTCACTAGATCTTGGTCGATGGCTCTCAGAGAATCAATAAAGTTATCTTTTACCACCGCCGCTTTCACTTCATTCAAAATTGCTGCATTACGTTGCTGTGGTTCTGCACGCTCTAGTGGATACCCATTACCACGCTCGCCTGTGAACGCTTTTTCAAAGATATAACGAATGTTGAGTTCACCTGCCCAGCCAAAGCCTTTAGCAAAAGCGAGAGCGAGAGCATTACCGTTGTTAATTTGGTTAAACAAGAAAGCATCTGATGGCTCTAGGCAGTAACCACAAACCACCCCCGGATGCAGGTTCAGTGACATCAAAGCACCTTGGCCAGTGCCACATCCTGTCACAACAAAGTCAACAGCCTTTGAGTTAATCAGAATGCTCGCCATAATACCTAGATGAATATACGTTAAGTGGTGATCGTTCTCGTCTGTCATTCCTAGGTTGAAGACATCGTGACCAAAACCACCAGCAACTGACTCTAGTTCAGCTGATACCATAGCATTTTTGCCTGCTTGACTGTTTTCCATCATTAAAGCGATTTTCATTTATCTTCTCCTGCAAGATTGCTGCAAACTCAAAATTTAGAATAAAAAACTAATTAGCGTGCTAACCAACCACCGTCAACAGCAATGGTATAGCCATTAATGTAATCCGATGCTGATGATGCTAAGAACACACAAGGACCTGCGATATCTTGCGGTTTACCCCAACGTTCAGCCGGAATACGCTCAAGAATCGCTTGATTACGCTCAGCATCTTCACGCAGAGCTTGAGTATTGTTCGTTTCCATATAACCGGGGGCTATCGCATTCACGTTGATATTATCGCGCGCCCATTCGTTCGCCATCGCACGTGTCACGCCCATCACAGCACTTTTTGAAGCCGTATAGGAAGGAACTCGAATGCCACCTTGGAATGAGAGCATCGATGCAATGTTAATGATCTTTCCGCCAGTACCTTGAGCCTTAAATTGCTTTGCAACAGCCTGAGACATAAAGAACACCGTCTTGGTGTTCACGTTCATTACGTCATCCCAATCTTGCTCTGAGAACTCAATAGCATCTTGGCGGCGAATAATTCCTGCATTGTTCACGAGAATGTCGACTTGGCCAAACTCAGCCAAAGTGCGCTCTATAACCCCTGGAATGCACGCTTGCTCGAGAAGATCAGCACTCACGTTTAGGAACGAATGACCTGCTGCACTCATTTTCTCAATAGTCTCTTCAGGCTCTGTTCGGTTAACACCGACAACCTTACAACCGGCTTCCGCTAGGCCTAATGCAATACCTTGCCCAAGCCCCGTGTTACAGCCCGTCACTATCGCTACTTTACCTTCCAGACTGAATGACTCTAAGATCATGCTCGCTTCCTCAATTACATTGGATTCATTGCGTATCGTTATTACCAATAATTAAATCATACAATAAGATGTAAATACGAGAGCGACGTTGTAGAAGTTCGATCTTGCACCAAAATCAGTCGAACAAGTGAAACGGCACCACAAACTAAATGAATAGGGGAAAGTGATTTGAAGACGAGAAACCTATAACCCACTATGAACAATGAGTTCGAAGATCACCCAAACCAGATATTTTAGGGATTTGGCAACAATTCCATGATTTAAAAGAGTAAAAGGGTTATACATAATAATGTGTTATCTAAATTACTGAAATTATCATGACGCTCAAAGAGATCCTTAAAATTCCCAATGTCCGCTACTTCTTGATGTTTAGAAGCAGCTACTTTGCGCGTTTTTACTACCCTATATTCACACTACTTTATTTAGATTACGGGTTAACCCTGTCTCAATTCGCGATGCTCAATGTAGTTTGGGCGGCCACCATTGTGCTTGCTGAAGTACCGTCGGGTGCATTCGCCGATACCTTAGGCCGCAAGAAACTGGTGGTGCTGTCTTCGATTGTGATGTTTGTTGAGATCGCAATGATCGCCTTAGTGCCAACCGGAAACCCCGACTTGGTGTTCATAGTCTTTCTGATTAACCGGATTCTCAGTGGCTTAGCGATGGCACTGGCCAGCGGCGCCGACGAGGCATTGGCTTACGACACCTTAAAAGAACAAGGTAATGAAGAGTTGTGGCCGCGAGTGCTGCAAATCCAGCTTCGTGTCGCCTCAACGGTCGGTATCTTTGTCACGCTGATTGGTGCGGCGATGTACGACGTGAACTTTATGACGAACATCTTTCATTTCCTTGGACTAGCCGAACCAGAAAGCACTAAAGACCTGATGCGTATTCCTGTGTTCGCCACCCTATTTGTAGCGATGATCGCCATCTATGCCGCGATTAATATGCGCGAAGAGAAAAAGCTGATGCCAAGCGACCAAACCAAATTGGCAACCACCATCTCAAGTCTTAAATTGACGATCGATGCGGGTAAATGGGTATTCGCTACGCCTTACGTGCTGTTCATCTTGCTCTACTACAGCCTATTCGAACACACCTCACGCATGTTCCTAACCATGAACAGCCAATACTATCTGGCCATTGATATTCCAATTATCTACTTTGGTTTTATTGGTGCGGGTATCAGCTTGCTTAAGATTATATTGGCAGGACAAAGCCGAAGATTAGCAGAGAGTATGGAGGCTAAAACCTTCATTGTGGTTATGGGATTGGCAAGCATGGCGACTTATTACTGGATCAGTTTAGGTTGGTCGATTTACGGAGTCATTCCGGCACTAGTATTAATCTTTATCATCATGACGATGAACATTTTCATCAGCTACCACCTGAATAAAAAAACCGAATCACACAACAGAGCCACCGTTCTTAGTTTCAAAGGTTTGATGTTTAACCTCGGATACGGTCTGATCGGTATCTTGTACGCTTACTACTATAAGTTGGTGTCTCAGGGCTACACCGAACAAGAAATAGAACAGAACCTTGCCTTCTTGGCCTCACTGTCTTCTTTTTTCTATTACTTCACCTTACTGTTCGTTTTGATCAGCGCGCTGTTCTACTTCAAGAACAGAAAAGAAGCGATTTTCTAAACAATCGATTGATGTCGAGTGACAAGTAAATGAAGCCGTTAAGGTTTACAGCGCAAGTTTTAAAGACCGAATATTCTTCAAAACCGAGCGATTCACGCAACTGACTATTGCTTATTAAAAGAACAAGTCGCTTCTTATATTGGTTTTATTTGTTAATATAATCAGCAAATTACATAACACATGGACGCGTCATGTCTTTTAGTTGGATAGCCTTTACTCTCCTTGCTGCCTTTAGCCAATCTTGGCGCAATGCCTTTCAAAGTAAATTAAGTGGCACCATGAGCGTGGCTGGCGTAACGTTAGCGCGATTTATTTGGGCTAGCCCTATCGCCCTTATTTACCTCTGCGCCCTCTATCAATGGCAGCCCGTATCCGCACCGGATTTTTCGGGTGAGTTTGTTTTCTATATTGTTGCTGCCGCCATCATGCAGATCCTCGCGACCGGCTTAATGGTGATGCTGTTCAAGCTCGAAAACTATGCGATAGGCGCAGGCTTAGCCAAGTGTGAAGCCCCCGTATCTGCTGTGCTATCCGTATTGTTTTTTGGTACTGCTTTGACACTAACAGGTTGGGTCGGCGTACTTATTGGTACTTTAGGCGTGCTAATCATGAGTAGCGCTTCTGGCTGGCGAAGCTTGTCCCCGAAAGTGTTCTTATTAGGTATGGCGTGTAGCACCGCCTTTGCTTTAACGTCTCTTTGGGTACGGGAAGCAAGTTTGAGCATAGGGTTGCCCTTCCCTCATAGCGCTGCTTGGGTGCTGTTCCTCGTCATTTCCCTTCAGACAGTGATTATCTGTACGTATCTCTTTTTCAGAGAACGCGACACGCTGCGCCTGATATTCAAGAAGTCGAAACTAGTCATCATGACAAGCTTAGCGAGTGTTATCGGTTCTCTGGGTTGGTTTAGCGCGATGTCGCTTCAAGCCGTGCCGTACGTAAAGACACTCGGGCAAGTCGAAGTGATCTTCATGGTGTTGATATCCTATTTCTGGTTAGGGCAAAGCATCGCGCGCAAAGACATTCTTGCGCTCATCTTGCTTTCTATCGCAGCAGTATTGGTTATGTGGCAGTGACGAGCTCGTTAATATGACTAGGACAAATTGAAGTCATATTGCGACCGTTTGTTTTCGCTTGATATAACGCTTTGTCGGCTCGGCTAATAAACCCATTCCAACTCTCATGCGGGTGAAGCTGAGCAACACCAAAACTCGATGTCAGAAACATCTCATGTTCTTGTACTGCTGATACCTCTGAAATAGACAATCGTAACTTGCAGGCAATAACCTGAGCTTGTTGGAAATCGACATTAGGCAATAAAATCATTATCTCGTCTCCGCCAAAACGAAACGCACTGGCTTTAGGCGATGTTTTTATCGCACTTTGAACCATTTCAGCAAAAGACTTGATCACGAAGTCACCTACAATGTGTCCGTGTTGGTCATTGATCGACTTAAAATTATCAATATCCATCATAATGGCACTAACAGGTGCAGTTTCCGCCTGCTTCATGATAACTGGAACCATCTCATCTAATGCTCTGCGGTTTCCCAGTACCGTTAGAGGATCGCTGTAGGACAGCTCGTGAATAGAACTAAGCAACCTTGCGTTAATCAGCCAAAGCATTGTAAAGCTCATCGACACAATAAGAACGATGCTCACTAAAAAGGCAAGTTGATGAATGAGAGTGGCCGCCATGAAATCCTGGAGCTCAGCGGAAAATAGTGTCACCACAACTCGAAAAACCATAAACCCGCCATATATCGTAAATGACAAGGCCATCATCCGAATACCTAGAGTCAAGTCATCACGCCGGCCCTTTAATACCGCAAAGGCAGTGCAAAGAGTCACAAAAGCCAGATATAAACTAATGAGGATAATTCGAGCCTTTATGGAAGGCTCATAGAACGTGAAGTAAATAAAACATGGCAAAAGAGCCAACATCATTAGACTACTGAGGTAGGTGCATTTGAGAGAGTATTCTCGAAACAGACATAAGCTATACAAGGCGAGATGAAAACCAAGCGCAATGACCATATTGGCACCAATAACGGTGACCCAATCAGGGAACTCCCCTCTTAGGCTCAACATCAACGGCCCAGTTCCGATAACAAATATTGAAATGGAAAAGATTGAAAGCCCTTTAATGGACTGTTGAGTGAATTGAAATAACAACAAGCCAATACAGTAAATGAAAGAGAACAAAATAATAATAAAATTAAGTGTTCTCATATCCAGCGAAAAACCATCCATGATTTTCTATCTTCCATACGCAACCAAATTTCAACATGGTCAATAATCATGCAAACCACAAAAACATTCACCATGTGAATCTTTTTATTTTATAAAAAAAGGGGGTAGATCACATATGCGGAGATTTTTATCGCATGAGTCCATGATATGGATAGGCATGTAACACTCGCCCCTATAGAGTTTTATCGCATCACTGAATCTACAGGCTTCTGCACTCGTTACTTGGTTGAATGACGACTGTCTGGCATTATGCGCCCAAGAAATCTCTAGGGCTGTTGACCTTAGTTATTATACAGCAAAGAATGAACGAAGGTAGTCAGTGGTAGAAAACAGCCAACAATTAAGTGACCGTTACGACGAACATGGTTACTTTGTTATCAGAAATTATTTCAATGAAGCTCAAATTGCATCGCTTAGAAAAGTCGTGCTGAAATTTCATGAATCATGGAAAGCAGACAACGAAGAATTCTATAAAGAAGAAGCATTTAACTCGTCTTTAATTACGGGAAGCGAGTATTTGCTCGCCGACGATAGAAGCGTGCTTTTCGACTTCATCAGCTCGAAACAAGTGATGAACGTGGTTGATGCGGTGATTCCGAACAAACCAGCATTCATGAATACACAGCTGTTCTTCAACCCAGTAAATCCGCAACAAAAAGACTTCTGGCATCGTGACTGTCAATACGATTACGACGTTGATGACCAAATGAAAGTCATCATGGAAACCCAGGTATTGCATCTGCGAGTGCCCATTTTTGATGAGCCAGGTATGGAACTTATCCCTGGCACACACAAGCGTTGGGACAACGAAGAAGAGTACAATGTTCGCCAAGAAGAAAACGGCAAAGTGAGCAGCGATGACATCTCTGGTGGTAAGCAGATACCGTTAGCCGCAGGTGACTTATTGGTGTTTTCAGCGGATATGATCCACCGAGGCCGATATGGCTTGGATCGTTTGGCTTTGGATATTTTGATCTTCGATTCGGCGGCAGACTATGTCGACTACGTTGATGACGACTGTTTACCGACGCCAGCTATGTTAAGCAATATTAGCGACCCAAGGTTGTTTATGAACACGCTACACTTAAAATCAATGCAGTACTCATAATCCATAAAGGTGCCCAAACTATGACTGACACTAAGCAAAATACCCGAATTAGCCAGTTCCGTTTCGGTCAGCCAAAAGAATCTCTCAAGTTAGAACATGTCGCTTTAGGGGTACTAGACAAAGATAAAGTTCGCGTACAAATTGAAGCGACTAACATCAACCCTAGTGATCTGTTGTCGATTTATGGTGTGGGCCAATACAAACATAGCCATCAGCCGCCGAGAGTACCGGGATTTGAAGCGGTAGGAAGGATTGTAGAATCCAGCAGTGCTGAGTTTATAGTGAATCAACGAGTGCTTGTGGCAACCAGTGGAACATGGCAGAACTATGTCGATGTATCACCAGATGATCTGTTCCAAATTCCTCAACATTTAGACAATGGCTATGCCTGTCAGTTGTACATTAATGCGCTAACCGCATGGGTGCTAACGACAGAAATAGCCAAGCTGACCCAAGAGGATGTGTTGATCATCAACGCGGGCAGTTCAGCCATCGGTAAGATCTTCTCCCAGTTATCAGCATCACTCGGCTTCAACATCATTGTCGTTACATCACAGCAGACACAATACCCTGCCACTTCCTGTTGGGTGATAGATGCGAACGCTGATCTAGTTTCTCAAATTAAGGCATTAGGCTTGCCTATGCCAACCGTTGCCTTTGATGCGATTGGCGGCTCACCCGGAACCGATCTTGTTCACACCCTTGGCAACAACGGGCGCTTTATCAACTATGGGACGCTGTCGTTGGATTTTTACGAGCCACGCTTCTTTGAGTACGCGAAAAACCAACACATCGATTTCAGCACCTTCTTCTTGCGTTATTGGGAGGAAGCAGAAGGTAAAGATGTTCGCCGTGATAAGTTCACGACCATGCTAGATCACTTCATCACAAACGACATTCAGCTCGACGTTGACCGCTATCTACCATTCGATGAAGTGCAAACCGCGATTGATCTCATTGAATCGAAAACCACACGCCTAGAGGGCAAGATCATCTTACTGCCACAGTAAGTGAGAGTTGGACGATATATACCTTGTTTATTTCAACAGGCAAGACGTTCAACAGCTTACAAGCGTGCTTGTTAATACACCATCGCTTAGGAAGTTTGATTAAAGAAATCGAAGATTGAAAAGATAGCGAAGAGTTGTGGTGCATTTCTCCATAACTTAAGTGGTTACGAGATGGTCATGAATCACATTTATTTGAAACATCAATTAGTTATATCATTAGAAATATGATACTGATCACCCATAAGATAACCTCGATTCTATATGGTAGCGTCATACTTAAAACCACGATGTGAACATACTTATGAAAAGACACATACTATCAAGCGCCATCCTACTCTCTCTAGCCTTTCCCACCTTTGCAGCTGATGGCGATATACACGATGTCACGATACTGGGTACTTCAGATATCCACGGTCATTTTATGGCGTGGGATTACGCGGCAGATAAACTCAACACTCGTGGTAGCTTGAGCCAAATCGCGACCAAAGTTGGTGAGATCCGCAAAGAGCAATCTAACATTATCCTTGTCGACGCTGGCGATACCATCCAAGGCAACTTCGTAGAAACCTTCAAAGACGAGCCCGTTGATCCAATGATGCTTGGCTTTAATCACATGAAATACGATGTGTGGGTTTTAGGTAACCACGAATTCGACTTTGGCCTCAAAACCCTCAACAGGGCCGTTACCCAATTTAAAGGGCAGTCTCTCGGTGGCAACATCAAGAACAAAAACGGAAACCCATTCCTGCCTGGTTACACCATCCTAGAACGCGGTAGCATTAAGATCGGCGTGATCGGAATGGATACCCCAATGACGGAGGTCTTTGCGCAAGGTACCAACCGTTTAGAAGGCGTCACTTTCACTAATCCAACCTTGGAAGTGAAGAAAATCGTCAAAGAGATTGATGATAAAGTGGATGCCATCATATTGGTTGCCCATATGGGAATTGAGAACGAGAATGACATTGCCGACACCGGTGTCACCGACATTGCCAATGCAAACCCAGAGCTTGATGCCATCGTCGCTGGCCACATGCACACTCGCATCGAGAAAGCCGTTGTAAATGGCGTTATTATTACTGAACCCGACAGATATGGCCGCGCCCTATCTCGTATCGATCTTCAATTTGAAGAGCGCGATGGCACATTCACTCTCGTCAACAAAGACAGCTTCACCTATAAAATTAAAGGTATCGACTCTGATGAGAATATGGACGAGTTATACCAGCCTTACCACAAACAACTCCGAGAAATGGCGAACAGACCTGTCGCTCAACTTACCGGCGTTGATTTAGTCCCAGAAAACGAAATCCGCGGTATCCCTCAAGTCCATGTTCAAGACACAGGCATCAGTGCGCTATTCCAAGAAGCGAGCTTCTTCTATGCACCCAAAGCCAATGTCATTGCACTTCAAATAGACAACGACAATGCAGAGCTCGATGTTGGCCCAATCAAAGCCAAAGACATCGCGTACAACTACCAATACGCAGGTGGCGAAATCACTGTCTATCAGATGACAGGCAAAGAGTTAAGAACCTACATGGAATGGTCTGCAGGCTACTTCAACTCAGTACAACCTGGCGATGTGACCTACAGCTTTAACCCTGAACGTAGAGCTTCAAAATATTCGACCAATGACTTCTTCGCGGGCGTGACTTATACCATCGACCTCACTCAACCTGCAGGTACCCGCATCACCAACCTCGCGTTTGCTGATGGCACACCGGTTACTGATCAAACAGAGATCCGTATTGGTATGAATAGCTATCGAATGGGTCATCTAACCAAGAAAGGCGGCGTGCTAGAAGGTGAATCATTCCCTGTACTCTTTGATACGGAAGCAGAGTATGGAGAAGAAGCAGGCACGATTCGTAACATGACTATCAAGTATCTTAAAGAAGAAAAGAACGGCCAGTATGAGGGTAAGCCTCAACAACGATGGGCACTTTCTGGTTTAGAGAGTCGTTACAATGAACAGCGTGAGATCGTAAAATCATTGATTAATGATAAAACCATATCAATCCCAACCAGTGACGATGGCCGCTACACAAACATCGCTTCTATCAACGTAAAAGAACTGATGTTCAAATCTGACGAAGCCAAACAAGCAGCCATAACCACACGCGAAAAGAAACTGGCGCAGGCGACTGAGCAAGAGAGTAAGCAAATCAAACGCGAAATCACTCTGATTGAAGCGCTCAATTAACCCCTGACCTCAACCAATAACGACTTAACGACGCTTAGAGCGTGGTTAGGTCGTTGTCGTTCCCATCTTCCAACACCACATCTGTACTGAGCAAAACGGTTGATATTGGATGAATGAGCTGCAAAGGCTAACTCATAGTTGGTAAAGTACTATGAGTTAAAAATCAGCCTGTCACTGTTTTTAGAAATGTTTAATTTGAGTAACAAGATTTTATGGATGCTAAAAGCAGAAATAATTTCAAGCAATCAGTTTTATTGTACGAGCTCTCTCTGCGACCATGGGCTGAAACATGTCTATTTAAAGTAATGTCGCATTCACTAGCATCGAACCGCATCGGTGAAAACAGTTCCTCAGTTGTGTTTGCGATCTGAAAAAGCTTACTCTTTAGACCTAAGTGTAAAGCTTCAGAACTTTCTCTTTTTCTAATTCCAGAAACGTAGCGAATATTATTGTATTCACCTTTGTTTGCAAGATGCATTAACGCTGATTCGATGATACTAAATAAACTCGGTATACAAATATTATAAAAACCTAAATTAAACGATTTGATAGATTCGATTAACATGTCACTGTAAGGTGGGATCAATAGTCGAGTTTCTCTTTCTAACTCAACTTGTAATAATGATTCAAAGCGCTCAGTCAATAGCTCTTCTATTGCTTGAACTTCACTTAGCTCATGTTCCCGTATGTAATCAAACAGTTCATTTTCTAAAGTTTCGGAAGTAATACACCAACCTTGCTTTCTTAATTCATCACTTCCGCACCATATTGCTTGATCTAAAACTCGTTGAAATAGCTCGATAACATAATGTTCATTCATCTAAATTTACCTAACAGATAATTTCCATACCGAATGTAAAATCTTCATCCCACTTCGTAGTAGATTGATTCTACTAAAATTTCTTACTTCATTAAAATCTCTTATGCTATTTTCGAGTTTTCAGCACCTCCAGTATAAACTTTTCTACATAGTGATATGTTCAAGAGCTACCGTGCAAGATTGCAACTAGATCAGAGTTATTTGAGTGCTGCTAGATAGGTATAATTTCCCCCGAGATACAACGCGAGGATTCACAATGAACAGCATTAGAAGAATGGAACAGGAACAAACTAGAGAAACAGCACGAACCGTCTGACGATAAATTCAAAGCCTCCTCGGTGACTCATAGCTCCCACTAACATCTGTATTCCTCCTCACACTGATCTATTTCCCTCTTTTCGCAGTACAAGTTATTAATAATTCGACGTAAATCGCTTTCTTTTTCAAATTGTTGTCTACAGTTTTATAGAGCTTGTCGCTTCGGTAATTGCCACAAGTAACGACACCTTTTGATGGTAAGTTTTGGTTATAAGGAAAGGAAATGGAAAGCCCAATTGTCACACTCACACAGGCCAACAAAAGCTTTGTTGATGGCAAAGACACCCATAGCGTGTTAGACAGTGTCGACTTCGCTTTGGCGACAGGGGCAAGCGTGGCTTTGACAGGAGCGAGTGGCAGCGGAAAAAGTACTCTGCTGAACATCATTGCAGGGTTTGAACCTCTATCTGGTGGCGAGTTGTGGCTCGATGGTGAGAACTCATTAGATTGGAGAGATCCACAGTGGAGCCGATTCCGCCATCAAAAATTGGGCGTTATCTTTCAACAGTTCAACTTATTGACCCCACTCAACGTAAAACAAAACATCGCCTTCCCTCTTCATTTAAATCAACAGAAATGGAGCGACTGGTGCGATTATTTAGTTGATGCATTGGGCATCAGTGAGCTACTCGAAAGACACGTATCCGCACTCTCTGGCGGTCAGCAACAACGGGTGGCAATAGCGCGTGCGCTTGCCCATAAACCCAAACTACTGCTTGCCGATGAACCCACAGGCAACCTCGACCACAAAGCAGGGTTAGAGGTTATGAAGCTGCTGAGTGAAATCACTACACAAGGCAACACTGCCGTGCTTTTGGTTACGCACAGCCCAGAATGCGCCAGCTTTATGCAGACAAAATTGGTGTTAGACGATGGTTGTTTAAGGAACGTAGATCTAACCCCAAGAGCAGCAACGTTGTGAGTCATTCAATGAAGCAAACTGGCTTTGCTCAGAACCAGCTCACCCATACCAAACTGACTCTGAATCTATTCGCAGCGCACTATCGTCAATCACCATTGCAAGCCGCAGCGATTCTGATCGGCATTGTGCTAGCGGTCACCTTGTTTGTCGCAGTGCAAGCCATCAACCTCAATGCCAAGCGCAGTTATGCAGAATCGACCGAGCAACTTAGCGCCCAAGCGAAGAACCTTATCATTCCACCAGCAGGGCAAAACTATTTGCCGGAATCGCTCTACTTCAACTTAAGACAAAGTGGATTAAGCGCAGCACTGCCTGTGATTGAAGGGCGAGTAAGAGACGAACAAGGCCGACGCTGGTCAGTTCAAGGCAGTGAGCTAATCGCCGCCCTCACTTCAAGAGCTCGCCACTCTCGCATCGACGAACAAAGCAACACTCAAACCAAAGAACCAAACATTTCCCTGTTCGACAATGCCTTACCTTTGCCGCAACTCTTAGCGGGTGAACCCATTGTGATGATGAGCCAATCACAACACCAGAACTTGGGAGAAGTAGACACGCTCACTTTGGATGAAGTGCTCACCCAAGTAGTAGTGCTACCAGATGAATGGCAACTGGGAAGCCGAATGTTGATGGACATTGGGTTCGCTCAGCAGCTGCTTAACAAGCAAGGGCAACTGAGCTACATCGCTATTTTTGACACCAAGAGCGACACTAACAGCAATACTCAGGATAAGTGGCGAATCCTTATCGGCGAGCAAGGGCAATGGATTTCCAACAACCAAAGCACGGATCTCGGTTCAATTACCGATAGCTTTCACCTCAATCTCACCGCCATGAGTCTGTTGGCGTTTTTGGTTGGCCTATTCATCGCTTACAATGGTGTGAAGTACAGTTTACTGAAGCGTAATCGGCTATTGGTGCAAATTCAACAAGCCGGCATTGCGCCAAGCATCGTGTTTTCAGCTCTGTTAGTCGAGCTGACTCTTTTAGTCACACTAGGCGCGTCGCTTGGTTTCATTCTCGGCATCCAACTCAGCCATTGGCTGCATCCAACCGTCGCGATAACACTTGAGCAACTTTATGGTGCAACACTGCTTCCCGGTACATGGCAGTGGCAATGGTTAGTGCAGGCACTGCTACTCACGCTGGCCGCAACGCTTGTCGCTTGTTGGCAACACTTTAAACAGCGGGTGCGACAACCCCTCTCTTCCCATGGCGGTTTCTATCAAGCGCCGGAAACGTCTAACGAAAATCAGCTGTTTGTTATCGGGTCAGTATTAACTATTCTCGCGTTAGCAGGTTTATGGATGAGCGAACATCATCGCTTCACCATGGCATGGCTCGGTGTGTTAGTGGTATCGATTCCTTTGTACCTGCCCAAAACGCTAAGCGTGCTAGCGAACTGGAGCGAAAAACGCACCCAATCGGGGTTAATACAATATCTGTTTGCTGAGCTACGTGAACTTATTTCCCCTCTCTCCCTTGCCATGATGGCGTTGCTTCTCGCTGTCACCGCCAATATCGGAATGAATACCTTAGTCGGCAGCTTTGAATCCACGTTAAAGCAATGGCTTGAACAGCGCTTACATGCCGATATTTACGTTAGCCCTGCCCAAGGTGAAATCGCGAATGTGGAACGTGCGTTAGAGCAGTTTGAAAATGTTGAAACCGTTTATAAGCAATATTATGTCGATGATAACTTGCAGGGCTTACCTACTTTGCTCGGCACCAAAGACAAAGACACACTTGAGCAAACCATGGTATTTCAATCCCACCTTGATGATTTCTGGACGCGCTTTTACCAAGGTGAATTCGTGGCGATCAGCGAACCTACGGCAGTGAAGCTCGGCTTGCCGCTTGGAAGCCGACTCAAGCTCGACGCGATCCAAGACAAAGCGCTCATCGTCGGGGCGATTTTCCACGATTACGGCTCACCGAATGGCGAAGTGTTACTTGCACCTAATTTGTGGATCGAAAGCGGATTTACTGACTTACCCACCAGCTTGGGAATCAAAGTCTCTGGCGACACACAAGTGGTGTACGAACAGTTACGCCAACAACTCAATCTGCACCCAGGTCAGCTTTACAATCAAGCACAGATCAAATCGATCGCGTTGGATATATTCTCACAAACTTTTGCCATCACGCGGGCGCTTAATGGCGTCACATTAATGGTGGCGGTGATTGGGTTGTTCTGCGCCTGTTTCATGTTGCTCGATGCACGTAAAGCCGCCATTGCAAGGCTGTATGCACTCGGTGTTAGTCAGAAAAAATTGATGGCAATGGTGGTCGGGCAAATCGTTGTTCTGGTCGCCTTCACTCTGGTTATCGCTTTACCACTCGGCGCTATGGTCGGTTATGTGTTGACGGACATCGTTACCCTACGCGCCTTTGGTTGGAGCTTAAATTACGTATGGAATTGGAGTGATGCACTCAGCATCGCAACCATCACCATTTTAGTGGCAGTGATTGCGACCTTGATTCCACTGTGGCGTTTGGTCAGCAAACCCGTGGTATCCAGTTTACAGAGTGAGGTGTTGTGATGAATCGAACAATGAGAGTTTTCGTTCTCACACTTGGCATCTTGCTCCTTTTAGGGTGCGATGAATCCACTCAACCATCAGCTCAAAATATGGGCTCAATACTTGGCACTGGAAAACAAACCGACGATGAAACACAAAAAGAGACTGATCAATTCACACCGGTAGTTAAAGGTATCGACATCGCCTTCCCTGCCGACCATCAAGCACATCCAGATTTTCGTCATGAATGGTGGTATTTAACCGCAAACTTAATTGATGAAGAAGACAATGTGTTAGGTGTGCAATGGACACAGTTCCGCTTTGCGGCTGCACCACATGAAAGTGGCAATAGCACCAAGGAAACTACGTGGCAAAGTCAGCAGATTTACATGGCGCACAGCGCTGTCACCACTAAAAATAAACACTATGCCGATGAAAAATGGTCACGTGACCAAGCTGAACTGGCGGGTGTAAGCGATTCGCCGTTTCGTGTTTACCTCGATGATTGGCAATGGACGTCGACGACCGATGACCTGTTCCCAGCTACATTGGTCGCTAACTCGGGTCAATTTGGATATTCGCTTAAGTTAACCAACAACGCGCCATATCAAAAGCAAGGCGAACAAGGCTACAGCACTAAAAGTAGCGATGGCAAAGTGGCTTCCTATTACTACAGCCAACCATTCATCAATGTATCGGGCGAGGTAACTATTGATGGCGTCACCCATCAAGTTTCCGGCAAAGGTTGGATAGACAGAGAATGGAGCTCGCAGTTTTTACTCGACTCGCAACAAGGTTGGGATTGGTTTGCGCTAAGGCTGAGTGATGAAACCAGCTTGGTGGTATTTCAACTTCGAAACTCAACTACAGGCAAAGCCAGCTATTCTCATGCGAGGTTGATGAATCAAGATGGCTCCGGCATCGCGATTAAGCAGCAAGACATCAGCTTAACCGCCATCAAGCAAACTAAAATCGACGGGCGTGACTACCCAACAGAGTGGCAAGTTTCGATTCCAAGCCAGCAAATAGAACTGACCGTCTCGGCACTCAATCCAAATGCCAAAATGCCGCTGTCGGTTCCTTATTGGGAAGGGCCAATTGAAATCAAAGGTTCTCATTCTGGGTCTGGCTATATGGAGTTGACTGGGTATTAGATTGTGTATTAATACAGGTGGAATCTAACAACAAATACATCGCGATAACCATCAACTAAAACACTTTCAACCAAAACCTCCACCACGGAGGTTTTTTGTTATTCCATATGTTCTATTTACCTTAACGCCTGTTGAAAAATATCTAATTTAACCAAACACTGGGCTCCCCTAAAATACCAATCAAATGGTTAGAGGAGATAGAACATGCTTAGCTCAGTGCACAATGACGAACTCAACAGATACATCGAGAAACTAGACTTAAACCTTACCAAGGATCAGGTTCGTGAACTTGGTTGGCAGCAAAGTAATGAAGAGGTAGGAAAAGAAAAAACAGTATTAGGCTCGTGGTTTTTCTTTTCTTTCTTTGGCTTATGTACGTCTGCATGTCTTGCGCTGCTAATGTATATCTCATGAAGATAAACAAAACAATGACCACGTATAACCAGCATGGAACCTTCAATTGGTTCGAGGTCGACGGAGAAACGTACATACTGTTCAAAGTGGGCAGCAACAGTGCTCTATTTAACCAACACTATGAGGATGTCACCGAACAACAGAGCGAAATATATGGGCTGTTAGGGGCGATTCCATAAGCTCATACTGCACGTATTCACTTATGGTCTATCTATTCACTTGTGGTCTATCTACGCACTAACTAGCGCAAACATCCGTTCTTTTGGCAACAAGACCGAGCTACAACAAACGGTTCTTATACTGCTCTGGCGTTTGGTTCGCGTAACGTTTGAACATGGTGATAAATGGGCTTGCTTGGTTATAACCCAATGTAAGAGCGACCTCTTTAACCGATTGGCCGTTTCTCAACAAGTCCATTGAGTATAGGTAGCGCACTCGCAGTCGCCACTCGGTAAAGCTCATTCCAAGCTCGGTCTGGCAGTGGCGAGAAAGGGTTCTTTCCGTGGTGTGGACACGTTCAGCCCAATCTTTCAGCGTCACTTCATCGGTTGGGTTCTCTTCAACAGAAGCCAATATAGGCGCTAGATACTTATTATCGGTTGAAGGCAAGAAGTGGTGTTCAACCTCACGCTGCGCAAGTTGGTCAAGCAGTACCTGAACGAGCCTTTGGTCTTGCTCGGTTTCCGCAACATTGATCCCACGATCGCGAAAATCATCGATAATAGAAGACACAATCGGCGTGATCTTTATAAGGCTGGTTTTATCTGGCAGGTGTTGCGTGAGTTCTGGGGCGATATTTAGTGAACAGTAGTCCAAAGGCTTACGGTTATAACTGCAATGCATCACCCCGGCCGGTACCCAAATCGCTAGATGTGGTGGCGCTAGAAATCGAGTGCTTTCCGCTTCCATCTCTAATATACCACCACTGATCAATTGAACCTGTCCCCATGAGTGGCTATGAACTCGGGTTTCAGTGTTCGAAAGAAACGCTTCAAAATTCATAAATACGTTGGATGGTGCCTTATCAATTAATAAGGATGGATGAAGGTTTCTGGAGTGTTTTTTCAAACTTGTCTTCCTATCGCGCTTAATGTCTTTCTAAAGATACTTGTAAGTATAACGACCTGTCAAACTAGCCGCACCAACTCATTCGCCACGGAATTCACATGCATTACCTATTACCATTTTTTACAGTCTGTATCTGGGGCGCCAATGCAATCGTCAACAAGCTTGCTGCAAGCACCATAGAACCTAGCGCAATGAGTTTTTACCGCTGGTTTTTTGCGATGTTAATTCTCACGCCTTTCTGTATTCGCCCAGTGATGAAGCAGTGGGCTGTCATTAAGCCAAACTTATCTAAATTAGCGTTCCTCGGCTTTTTGGGCATGGTGTTGAACCAATCTCTAGGTTACTACGCAGGCTTAACCACAACCGCCTCTAACATGGCATTAATCACTTCTTTGGTTCCATTGGTCAGTGTATTTTTAAGCGTCCCTTTGCTGCACAAGTCGATTTCTAGTTTGAGTATTGTTGGCGGTGTGTTGTCACTATCAGGCTTAGCCCTGATGTTAGGCAAAGGCGATCCGTTATTCTTCATGCATCAAGAATTGACTCAAGGCGATGGCTATATGCTAATTGCAGCCTTTGTTTATGCTTCTTACTGTGTACTACTGAAACGCTGGAAAATGCCAATCAGTAGCTGGGTGGTGATATACATTCAGGGTCTGTTTGCTGTCGCGATGCTTACGCCACTTTGGCTTACCAGCGAACAACTTTTACCACCGCAACAAGCGCTCCCATTGATAGCTTACGCAGCGGTTGCCGCTTCGATTTTAGCGCCTTGGATGTGGGTGAAAGCGATTGACACCATTGGTGCTGACTCAAGCGCGATGTTCATGAACTTGCTTCCGGTTGTAGCGATCGTATTAGCCGCGACATGGCTTGGCGAAGAGATTAACCAGTTCCACATCATTGGTGGTGTGATGGTGATTTCAGGTGTCATCCTTGCTCAAATCAGAAGAAAACCAAGGCTTGAGGCTCCTCTCCCTCAACAAAGCTAAACGCATTACCCAACGCTCACATTAGGGTAAAAATTCAAACTCACGTTTCACACAGCAAATGAGAGTGGCCACTGTAATCCATACTATGATGAGCCCTTACAGCAAGCGAGTAAAACGGAAGATTAGTCTAAACGCTTTACTTTATATCAGCACGATGAGTCGTTACTAAACTATTCCTCAGCAGTTATACCTTTATATCATTACAATCACACACGATTAGTGCGAAATACACTAAAAGGCTTCCCAAACAATAATCCGAAAGGAAATATCTACGCGAAGGATCTATACTTTTTAAAACAGTAAAAGTGAGCTGATAAGAAAACAATAATCACTACCACTTTAGTGGTATCTGAGATACAGCCACTTTAACTAAACCAAATCAACAGCGGTTGGTTGGCTAACACAAAAAAGTACCGACATGAGTACCACACGGCTTAGAAACACCTAGCATTACGCTAGGTGTTTTTTTTGCAATCGACCTATCTAGTGACTTAATCAGTATTTCTATTCTCTTGCTTGATATCACTTCATCCATGTTTGCCATTCGCCTGATACGCCTTTAAGCACCAATATTCATCAACTGATCATCTGTTTGAAAAAAATAGTCTTAACCATGAGATTATCCGCTTTAACTTATGTCATCTTAAGTATATTGTTACTAGCAAGTAATAAGCATGTTACGCAGCAAAATAATAATGAAGGAAGATAGATGAGCAGTAGCAATAGCCGACAAAATGGTAAACGAGACGTTACTCTGCGTTTTTTAGCTGAACCCGGGGATGTGAACTTTGGTGGTAAAGTTCATGGTGGTGCAGCAATGAAGTGGATCGATTTAGCAGCCTACGCTTGTTCCGCAGGTTGGAGCGGTAAATACTGTATAACAGCCTATGCAGGCGGAATTCGATTCGTTGCCCCAATTCATGTAGGCAACCTTGTGGAAGTAAGTGCAAAGGTCATTTACACAGGTTCATCTTCAATGCATATCGCTATCGACGTGCAAGCAAGCGACCCTAAAGAGCTCAATAACCGCCTAACAACTCACTGTATCGTTATTATGGTCGCTGTCGATGAGAATGGTAATCCGACTAAAGTGCCAGAGTGGATACCAGAGACGCCAGAAGACATCGAATTACGAGATTCGGCTATTCGCCTAATGAACATGCGAAAACAGATTGGTGAAGAGATGGAAGCTCACGTGAAGTACCTTAAGTAAGGTCCACCAGCTGCCCTCCCCCTACAAAACCTTATTACAATGCCAAGCGCCTGCTTGGCATTGATCTATTTGATACCTTCGTGCTCTACACAGCCAAATCCGCTGCACACCCAATACAGACGATAAGAGCGTGATACCCAGCCAAAGGTTGAAATGAATCGGCACTTGTTCACTGATTTATTTTGACTGTAATAAAGTCGTCATTTTGCTCTGATTAAATACCGCCAATCATAATAGATGCATTTGAATTTCTTGGAGCCACTCTTGAGCGTCATACGCCCCACTCTTAGCGAGTCTACACTGAACAATTTAAAGGCTGTTGAGTACCAATGGGTTAGAACTTTGTACGTCGAAGGCTACGACAGCAATGAAATCAACCACTATATCCAAACGTGTTTCGGTGGAGATCCGACATTTGCCGATCTATTTCGTCGCGTGGCACTCGATCAAGAAAGCATCTATGTGCTATTGCAACACTTAGGTTGTGCTCCTTCTAGTAAAGAGTTCTAACTTCTAAGTCCCACCAAAAACCAGAAGCATAAATAAACCTACTTCCATAACCCTCATGAATGTCACTTGAATATTCTGTAACTACCTCTCGCTTACCCATACATTTTCAGTGCAATTTCAGGTTTTGTTGCATACAAATCATTGAAGTATCACGCATTGGAATATTCACAACATATCAATAGTACAACAGCCACTTATACTGAGTGTCTGATTTGTGAGACTAGTTCATTTCTACAAGTAACCAAAATGAAGTGGTCGGTATTTAGGAGAGAAGTAACTCGAAACTTTGGGTTTTAAAGTAGATATGAGCGCGATAGTTAACGAGTAACGCTGACACAAAAAACAAAAAGTAGCAGGCATAAAAAAACCCAAGTAAATACCTGGGTTAGAGTTACAAAAACCACTAATCATTAATAGCGTAAGGAACCTGATTAGTAGCCAGCTATGCGTAACCTGAGGGTTATTTTTATTACTGATCGGCGGCCAAACCAAATGATGTAATAAAAATGCCAATATAGAGCGACCTAACGGTCGCTCTTTTTCTTTCTTATAGAGTACAGCTTATCCTTTTACACCACCTGCCGTCAAACCACCAACTAACCAACGTTGAGCAAGTAAGAACACGATAGTAATCGGAAGTGCTGATAGTACAGCCGCTGCCGCAAAGTCACCCCATAGGTAGTTCTGAGGGTATAGGTACTGCTGCATACCTACTGCTAGCGTGTAAGAGTTCACATCTGTAAGTAGGATAGACGCTACTGGCACCTCACCCACTGTCGCGATGAAAGATAAGATAAACACAACCGCTAGGATTGGCACAGACAGCGGTAGTAGAACCAGTCTGAATGCTTGCCAAGGCGTTGCACCATCAAGGGCTGCTGCCTCTTCCAGAGAGTTATCAATCGTCTCAAAGTAACCCTTAATCGTCCATACGTGCAGTGCAATACCACCTAGGTAAGAGAAGATTAGACCACCGTGTGTGTTCAAGCCTAAGAACGGAATGTATTGACCAAGTTTGTCAAACAGCGCGTAGATTGCTACTAGAGCCAATACTGCTGGGAACATTTGGAAAATCATCATCGCTTTCAGGATTGTGTTCTTACCTTTAAAGCGCATACGAGCAAACGCGTAAGCCGATGTCGTAGACAGTGTCACAATCAGAATCGATGTGATACCTGCAACCTTCACTGAGTTCCATAACCAAGTTAGCACAGGGAACGGAGGTGACGTTACCGAGCCATCTGCGTTCGTTACTGACATACCCAATGCTAACTTCCAGTGTTCCAATGATGGGTTATCTGGAATCAAACTACCGGTTGCGAAGTTACCTTCACGGAACGAGATCGCGATGATCATCAGTAGTGGGAAGATAATCATTGCCAAGAAGCACCACAACACTGCATGCGTTGCCCACACTCGGTATTTAAGGCCTTTACCTTGTACCATAGCCATTGTCGTGCTCCTTAATCTTGAGACAGTTTAGTGAAACGAAGGTTTAGTAACGCTAGTGCACCAACCAATAGGAAGATAAGCGTTGCGATAGCACTTGCTAGACCGAAGTCTTGACCGCCGCCGCCTTCGAATGCAATTCGGTACGTGTAGCTTACAAGTAAGTCTGTGTAACCCGCTGGCTCAGAAGTACCAATCATGTTCGGGCCACCGTTCGTCAATAGTTGAATCATTACGAAGTTGTTGAAGTTAAAGGCAAACGCTGCAATCAATAGCGGTGTAAGCGGTTTAATCATCAATGGGAACGTAATGCGCTTGAAGTTATCAAGGAAGTTCGCACCATCGATTGCTGACGCTTCGTATAAATCATCAGGAATCGCTTTAAGCAGACCCATACATAGAATCATCATGTAAGGGAAACCTAGCCATGTGTTAACCATCAACACCATGGTTTTCGCTAAGATAGGGTCTGAGAACCAGTTCGGGCTTAAGCCGAAGATATTCTCGAGCACCATGTTGATCTCACCAAAGCTTTGGTTGAATAGACCCTTAAAGATAAGAATCGAGATAAACGCGGGTACGGCGTAAGGCAGAATCAGTAGAACACGATAAATAGAACGACCTTTCAACTCTTCCCATTGCACGATGTTAGCCAATACAAGGCCGATAACTAGCGTGAACGCTACGGTACATACCGAGAAGATAACCGTCCAAATAAAGATGCTGATAAACGGTTCTTTAATGCCGTCATCTTTCCATACACGCTCAAAGTTATGCGTACCAATGCTAACCACGAAACCTGGAGAGATGGTATTACCCGTAAACTCACCATTTGCATCAACAGGCTGGTAGAAACCCACATCCATATTTGGCTTGAGAACTTCACCCGTTTCATTGTTGATTAACGTTTCTTCATCGTCTTGTAGCGTGTAAAGCGGAGCAACAGAAGCAAACTTACGTAAGCCACTCATGCGGATGTCACCACCGTCAGGTAGATTGAAATCAACACCACTGATTGCTGCTCGGTTTTGAATGATCGCTTTGATCTTCTCTTTTTCACCTTGCGCAGACTCAATAACAGATAGGTCCATCTCTGTTTCTGTCATATTGTCTAGAGAAAATACGTCAGTCGCTAACAGTTGATCGCCATCTTTTACAACGATCTGGTGACCGTCATCTGTCTTGTACAAAGTAAATGGGTAGCTCTCACCGCTTTGGAAAGAACGGTCTAAAAGAACGGTTTGAGTACGCTCTAGAGAAAGTTGGTTTTTCGCGCTGTAGTTAGTAAACGCAAGCCCTACGGTGTATGCCAATGGGAAAAGAATGAACAAGATCATTCCGGCAATACCTGGGTAAATATAACGGTGGGCGTAAGTTTTTTTACTACCAAAAATGTAAAGTGCCAAAGCCGTTAAGATCACTGTAAGCAGCGCAAAAGCGAGCTCACCGCGAGAATACATTAGAATTGTAGCGTAGCCGTTTATTAAGCCAACGCTACCAAGCAACCCCCATTTAATGAAGACGCTTTTACTGCCTGGAAGGCTTGATGGTGCTGGGATAGCATCTGTACCTTGAACTGACTGCATAGAGGAACCTGCTAGCGATATAGATAAAAAATAGAAAAGTAAGGAGAGGTTACCCTCTCCTTAAAAGGTAGTGCCTGGGTGTTACTTAACCATACGACCTTCAGCAGCTTTTAGTGCTTGGTCTACTGATTGACGGCCGTCAACTACGTTGCCGATCGCTTCTTCCATGCTGTACCAGAATGTTGTGAACTGAGGGATGTTAGGCATGATTTCACCGTTCATCGCGTTGTCCATTGTTGCTGCAATACGAGTATCGCTGTCTAGTTGACGTTGGAAAGAGTTAAGAGCAACAGCGCCTAGTGGCTTGTCGTCGTTCAGGCTCTTCATACCTTCATCTGTTAGTAGGTAGTTTTCCATGAACTCAACAGCTAGGTCGCGGTTTGGAGACGCAGTGCTGATACCACCTGCCCATACACCAACGAAAGGTTTAGACGCTTTACCGTTGAACTTAGGTAAAGTTGTTACGCCGTAATCTACGCCAGCTTTCTTGATGTTTTCCCAACCCCAAGGGCCGTTGATTGTCATTGCAACGTTACCTGCAACGAATTCAGACTCAGCTACTGAGTAATCCATGTCTGCAGAGATAACTTTGTCTTGTACCATCTTCTCGATGAAACCTAGAGACTTCTGAACACCGTCAGTCGCTACGCCCGCATCTTTAATGTCGTAACCTTCTGCAGTCTGTTTGAATGCGTAACCGCCGTCAGCTGCAAGTAAAGGCCATGTGAAGTAAGCGCCGCCACGTAGAGGCCACATGATTGCTTTCTTGCCGTCTTTTTTAAGTTCAGCATCAAGTGCTGGGATTTCTTCCCAAGACTTAGGTGGGTTAGGAACAAGCGCTTTGTTGTAAATTAGCGAAACTGACTCAACAGCAACAGGGTATGCGATTGTTTTACCCTCGTATGAAACAGCGTCCCATGCGAAGTCTACGATACCTTCTTTAGTTTCTTTAGAAGGTTTGATATCAACAAGAAGTCCCGCTTCTGCATAGCCGCCAAAACGGTCATGTGCGTAGAAGATCATGTCTGGGCCATCGCCAGCTGCTGCTACTTGAGGGAATTTCTCTTCTAGCTTGTCAGGGAAAGCGACGGTTACTTTAACACCAGTATCTTCTTCGAAGCGTTTACCTACTTCAGCCATGCCTTCATAAGCTTTGTCACCACCTACCCAGATTGTTAGTTGTCCTTCTTCGATAGCAGCATTTGCACCAAAAGAACCCAGAGCAACTATTGTACCTAGAGCTACAGCGCTTAGAGCGTTTTTCATGTGAATATCCTTTTTATATTTATACGTAGGGCACATCTACCAAGACGAGCCAGTTTTCGGAGGTTATGATCTGAGAAAACAGACCCTAGCTCATCATCCTAGCCACTACGCCCTAGCTATTATGGCTTAAATTCGTGATCGCCATCCGGTCAGATTAGAGACTGCAATCACAAAACGTATACTCATCGTGATCAACATCACCGTTACGCGGTGGATTTATTTGAACTGGATCGCCAATTATTAATAACCCCATTTATCTACTCCTCCCCTCCTACTCCCCCTAGTTAATTTTCCATTAGGAGGATGTACCCTTACGCCAATTCACCGAAACTGCATTCATCCAAGAGTGGATAGTAAGAACCCTTTACCGGCAAGTGTTATGCGTTGACGCATTATTCATTTAGTTGGCTTCACTGCCCGCTGGTGTCTTATATTAGCATCGAGCTAAATCTGTGATTGAATCACGGGGGAGGTTTAGCTGGATGTGGGGGAAATGGGCATCAGTTTGGCTATGACGGGTGGGCTTGGTTAAAGAAGCCAAGTCTCACCCACTTTTTTCTTACTCACTCAATACTTACCAATTCCTACAGTTACTGCTGACCCAAAAATTTCTTATAATGATAAGCAGTAAAACTTAAAATTTGATCGATCGAGGACAAGCTAGATGGCGAGTGTCACGTTAAAAAACGTTTATAAATCATATGGTGATGTACAGATTTCTAAGGACGTAACCTTAGACATCAACGAAGGTGAATTCGTAGTATTCGTTGGACCATCAGGTTGTGGTAAATCGACGCTATTACGTTGTATCGCAGGTCTAGAAGACATTACGTCTGGTGATTTGTACATTGGCGACCAACGCATGAATGACGTTGAACCGTCAAAGCGTGGCGTAGGTATGGTATTCCAGTCTTATGCGCTTTACCCTCACCTTAACCTATACGACAACATGTCTTTCGGTCTTAAGCTAGCAAACGCAAATAAAGCTGAGATCGACAAACGCGTTGAACATGCTGCAGAAATCCTTCAGCTTGGTCACCTTCTTGAGCGCCAACCTAAAGCGCTTTCTGGTGGTCAACGTCAACGTGTTGCGATTGGTCGTACTCTGGTTTCTCAACCAAACGTATTCCTACTTGATGAGCCTTTATCAAACCTAGATGCCGCGCTACGTGTTCAAATGCGTTCGCAAATCACCAAGCTACAGCGTCAACTGGGTTGTACCATGATCTACGTTACCCACGACCAAGTGGAAGCGATGACAATGGCGGATAAGATCGTTGTTCTGGATGGTGGTTATGTATCTCAAGTCGGTAAGCCGCTTGACCTTTACCACTACCCTCAAAACCGTTTCGTTGCTGGCTTTATTGGCTCACCGAAGATGAACTTCATGTCGGTACACATTGAACAAGCTGAAGCAGAACGCGTATTGGTACAACTTTCTAATGGCATGACTTTCTGGATCCCTGTTGACGGGACGACGGTTAATGCTGGTGATCGTATGTCTCTGGGTATTCGCCCTGAACACTTGATGTCTGCTGAATCAGGTGACGCGACGATTGAAGCTGACGTGATGATGGTAGAGAAACTAGGTAACGAAACTCAGGTTTACCTAAACCTTGAAAGTGCCGATGCTGATGTTATCTATCGTCAGCCAGACACGTTGAAAATCGAATCAGGTGACAAGTTGGCGATTGGTATTCCAGCGCACCGTTGTCACCTGTTCCACAGCGATGGCCGCGCATGTCGTCGTTTGTACAAAGAATACGGCACAGACTAATCGCTTAGCCTTTTAGGATATAACTTGCCCATATCGAATCCCTCTTACTCAGTAAGGGGGATTTTTTTATGTGCTGGATATTTTTATGTGTTGGATACGAGTTTCACTTACATTGAATAGTTCATGAGTCAGCCACTCGGTCTTTCGCTAGCAGCAATAAAAAAGGTCTAGCAAGCGCTAGACCTTTATCTGTTAGTTAGGCTATGAACCCAACCGCTAATATCACTTCTTTCAGACATGAAACCTGTCTAAATCAACTTAGTGAATTGGCGTATCATTCTGTTTGTTGAACTGGCCAAAATGCTTCTCTAACACTTCAGGAGTCAGTTTGCCTTCCGCCTCTAGTCGCTTGAACTCAGCAACAATTGCTTTTTGCTCTTCAAGTGATGGCAGTTTCACCTCAGGCTCATCGCCCATCTCTTGAGTCATCTGCTCTAGTTCTTTTTCAAAATCGCTCATGATACTTACCTAAATATTAAACCTAACGAGATTTTACTCATTTACGCCCTATGATGCTAGGGCGATTGAGTGCAAAGCCCGAAACCAGATCAAGCGAACGTCAGTTAGAAGAAAACAAGCACGTAAATAAAAAGAGCTGAATTCACGATTAAATGAATCCAGCTCTTAGTTTATGTATCTTTGTAAGCCATGCTACAGCTTAAAGGGATTAAAGCTTAAATGAACCAACCATCTTATCTAGACGAGACGATAGATCACGAAGCTCTTGGCTCGCTTCAGCAAGTTGCTCAGCCGTGCCCGTTGTCACTTCGTTGATTGCGTTAATCTCTTCAATGTTCTGGTTGATGGTGTGAACTACGGTTGATTGCTCTTCCGTTGCCGTTGCCACTTGAGTGTTACGGTCTGTGATATCAACGATACGGTCTGAAATACCACTCAGCACGTCTACCGCTTCATCCGAAGCCGATACACCTTCAAGGGTAATCACCTTACCCGCACTCATTGCCGTTACCGCATCTTTAGCATCGCTTTGCAGTTGGTTGATCATCTTTTGAATCTCTTCCGTTGAATCTGCGGTACGGCTTGCTAGGTTACGTACTTCATCCGCTACAACCGCAAAACCACGACCTTGCTCACCAGCACGGGCGGCTTCAATTGCAGCGTTTAATGCGAGTAAGTTAGTTTGCTCTGAAATATCACGGATAACACCCAGAATAGAGCCGATGTCTTGAGTTGTAGAAGCCAGTTGCTCTACTACCTGACCTGTGCTTTCAATATCTTGCGCCAAACGACTGATCGCGTCTTTTGCTTTGTTCACCACAGAGCGGCCTACTTCCGTATTGCCTGAAGCTTGAGTTGCCGTTTCTGCTGCGGTTGCCGCGTTCGATGCAATCTCGCTGATGGTCATACCCATTTGGTTAATGGCAGCCACCACTTGAAGCGTTTGGTCGCGCTGTTCTTGGCTGTTGTCGTGGGTGATGTGGGCTTTGTTAGAAACACTCTCTGCCGCCACTTGAAGCGCTTGGCTTGTCGAACACACCTCTTTCATCGACTCGTGAATCTTTTCAATGAATCCGTTGAAGCCTTTTGAAAGCTGTGCAATTTCATCGTTGCCTTTCACTTCGATACGCTGTGCAAGGTCACCGTCGCCTTCACCTAAGTCGCCGAAACGCTTAGCCAAAAGCTTGATCGGTTGAGTAATGCTGTTCGCCAGAACTACGCCCATTAGGATAAAGACTAACGCCACAACCGCAGTCATGATCAGCATCTTCTGCGCAGTCGCATCAAGCTCAGCAAACACTTCACCGGTTGGTACCACACCAATAACGAACCAGTCCATTGAAGACACATACAAGCTCGCCACGAACAGCTCTTGGCCTTGGCTTTCTGTAGTAATCAGGTTGAAGCCCGACTTGTTCAGTAGTTGGCTTGCTTGAGGACCGTAAAGTTGTTGAAGTGAAGAGTCACTGCGAGAACGCTCGCGATGAATTTGAACATCACCTTGGCTATCGGTTAAGAAGACAAAACCAGTATTTTCAATCTTGAAACCGTTCAGCAGGTTAACCATGTCATCCATCGACTTTGATAGACCAGACATAGCCAAACCAGAAGGCTGTTGGTAGTTAGCAAACATCTTCACTTCGCCATTGGCTTCTTGGAACATGCTCACCATGGTCGGCTGTCCAGATTGCGTAAAGCCAAAGAACCAACCATCTTGCTGTTGGTTTAACTGACGTAGGAAGCCATTTTGGTTCCAGTAGTAAGCAGTTTGACGGTTCGCCACTGAGGCATCGTTCAACTGATACTGGTTACGAACATTGTTCAGCTGTTTCACCAGTTTATTTTCTAGTGCGGGATCGCGATCGGTCGATTCGATAGCATCAGAAATAAATTCATTTGAAGCAATTTGCTCCGCCGCTAGTAATAGCTGAGAGACTTCTCGGTCAATTTCACCATTGATTCGCTCTAGCATTCCTGGAAGTTCAATATCGATCAATCGATGACTTAATACATCTCTTGCTTGTTGTTGTGCCATTGCGCCGACAATCACTGTCGATGCAAGAACCGCAAAGGTAATTCCAAGTACAACTTTTTGCTTGATACTCAGAGAGTTAATTTTAAACATATTTGGACCTTTAAAAAGAATCGCTCGTTATTGGTATACCCTGAACAGGACTTTTTTAGTGCACTCCAACAAGCAATGCACAATCTGAGTGATGTATCGGCCACAACCAATAAAACTAGAGACTTTCTTCTCAAAAAACTGCAAATATGATGTAACAATTAGAAATATTCACCTTGAGCATGAATTAACTAAGCAAATACCGCATTGTCGAGAGTCAATTTTAGTTCTCACCCCCTGAGACCCAACCGAACTCAAACCACTCCCCACCGCCGAGCTTTTGTATATAAAAACCAATTGATATAGTAATAATCACAACCTAACGATTTTTTTAGCTAACCACTTGTAAATATTTCCAATTTTGAAAAAATAAATTACGCAAATGTACTGGAACTTTTTCCTCGAAATCAGTGACCAATACTCAAAATAAAAATCAAATGGATACCCAGAGAGTCCAAAATGCACAAAACAAATTTCGAAGTCCTTCAAAACTATCTAGAGTCTCAAATCATTGGTCAAAAAGAGCTCGTTAAGCAACTGATGATCGCCCTTTTAGCGGATGGTCATATCCTCGTTGAAGGACCTCCCGGCTTAGCAAAAACTCGCGCAGTAAAATCATTGGCTGATTGTGTTGAGGGTCACTTCCACCGCATTCAATTCACTCCCGATCTGTTACCTGCTGATTTGACGGGTACCGACATTTTTCGCCCTGAGACTGGGGAGTTCACTTTCCAATCAGGCCCGATTTTCAACTCGCTGATTCTAGCGGATGAGATCAACCGAGCTCCGGCGAAAGTTCAAGCGGCAATGCTGGAAGCAATGGCAGAGAAACAAGTAACTGCCGGTCGAAAAACCTATGCGCTGCCTGAGTTGTTCTTGGTAATGGCAACACAGAACCCAATTGAACAAGAAGGGACTTACCCGCTACCGGAAGCTCAGTTAGACCGATTCTTGCTTCACCTAGAGGTTGAATACCCAGATATGGAAAGCGAGCTTGAGATCTTACGACTCAACCGTGGTGAGGCTCAAGGTAACGAATCAGCTCAGCCACAACAGATATCTCAGCAAACGATCTTTGAAGCGCGCCAAGAAGTGCTCAACATTCACATGGCAGACACCATTGAGCAGTACATCATCAGACTGGTTATGGCGACTCGCCAACCTAAGCAATACAGTGACCAACTTGATCAATGGTTAGACATGGGTGTCAGCCCGCGTGCAACCATTGCGTTAGACCGTTGTGCCCGCGCTCACGCTTGGCTTGCAGGACGAGATTACGTCACGCCACAAGACGTTCAAGCGATGGCATTCCCTGTGTTACGCCACCGTCTACTGCGCAGCTACCACGCACAAGCTGAAGGTGTCACCGCAAACCAAGTGATCGCACACCTTATTTCATTGGTTGGCAGCGCATAGGGATACGCGCATGAATAATCAACTACCCAACCATAGTGACGGCGTCACGTTAAATCTGGATGAGCTGCTGCAATACAAAGCGCAGTCTGTTCGCTGGTTGCCTCCCGCCAAGAGCCTTTGGTCACAGCTTAACGGCCAACACGAGAGCATCCGTAAAGGTCGCGGGATGAATTTCTCTGAAGTTCGTCAATATCAAGCGGGTGATGACATACGCAGCATTGACTGGCGAGTAACCGCAAGAACAGGCAAAGCGCATACTAAGCTGTTCTCTGAAGAGAGAGAACAACCTGTCATCTTGTATTTAGATTTATCAAGCAGCATGATTTTCGGCTCAACCTTGTTGCTGAAATCGGTTCAACTTGCACACTTTGCTAGCCAACTGTGCTGGCTTACTGTGGCTCAAAAAGATCGAATTGGCGCGGTGATCGATACTGGCAAAGAGGTCATTGAGATTAAGCCAAGTGCAAGCAACCATGCTCCACTGCGTATTTTGCAAAAAGTCATAGAAATCAATAATACGGCACTGACTAATCACGACAATCATAATGACACGACCTTAGAGCATGGACTGAAATCTCTGCACCAGCTTTGCCCTAAAGGAAGCGATATTATTATGCTCAGTGACTTTGTGCGTTACCAAGAAAGTGACTACTCACTTATCAGTCAAATTCGCCGACACAACAGAGTACGTCTTGTGCATTTCTACGACCCGCTAGAGCAAGGTGAAACCACCTATAAAGGCTCTAAACAGGTCACCGATGGCAGCAAAACTCAATGGTTTAATTTCTCTTCTAATAAAGAAAAGCAAAAGCTTAACCATGCTTTTTCGCTTAAGAAACAGCAGCTGCAACAGATGGGGTTATCTCTCGCGATACCTTATAGCTCGGTGTCGAGTGCGCAGCCACTCATGAGCCAGATATCAGGAGCTCAGTCATGAAACAGCCCTTAGATTTAAGTCCGGTGATTGCGCCAGACGCCCCGACTTGGTGGCCTTTGGCGTGGGGTTGGTGGGCAGTCATTATCACAGCCATTTTCCTGATTGCCTTGGTGTTTTTCATTCTAAAACGTAGAAAAAACAATCAACAGGCGAAACAAGAAGCGCTGTCTTACTTTAGTAATAGTCAGTCCCAAGATGGCTTGTCTCCGAGCAAAGCACAACGCATCCTTCGTCAAGCAGCACTGAGCTATTTCCCTCGTGAAAAAATTGCAGGTTTGTCTGGTGATGATTGGTTGAAGTTCTTAGATGCGCAATTGGCGAAGCCGTTATTTGTAGCAAAACAATCCCAGTGGCAACAAGCGCTCTATCAAGATGTAGCCCTAATGAACGACGAACAGAAAAAGGCTCAACAGCAATTGGTTAATGATTGCGAAACTTGGCTTCGCAAAGCACTTCCTCCAAAGCGAGGTCGTTATGAGTGATTTTCTAAGCACTATGTTTCTAAGCAGGGACTTGCTAAACATCGAGTTCGTTTGGTGGTGGATGTTCTTCATCGCGCCACTGCCGTTGCTCGTTTACTTGTTCTCACCAAAGTCAGAATCGAGCAATGCCCTAAGGCTTCCATTTCTGCCAGAAGACAGCAATACCAAAACACCGAGCAGTCGCTTACCAAAGGCGTTGTCCGTGATTATCTGGCTTCTGCTGGTTACGGCGAGCGCACGCCCTGTATGGTATGGCGAACCGGTGGAGTTTCAGCCGAAGCATCGTGATTTAATGTTAGTTGTCGACCTCTCCTATTCGATGAGCCAAGAAGACATGCAGTTCAATGGCGAATACATCGACCGCTTGTCGGCGGTGAAACGCGTATTGAGTGACTTTATTGAGCGACGAAAAGGCGACCGAGTTGGACTGGTGTTATTTGCTGATCACGCCTACTTGCAGACCCCGCTTACGCTAGATAGAGATACGCTTTCACAACAGCTCAATCAAGCGGTGTTAAAGCTGATTGGTACTCAAACAGCGATTGGTGATGGTATTGGTCTTGCCACCAAAACCTTTGTCGATAGCGATGCGCCCCAACGTGTAATGATTCTACTCAGCGACGGCAGTAATACCGCCGGGGTATTAGACCCATTAGAAGCGGCGGATATTGCAAAGAAATACGACGCAACGATTTACACCGTGGGTGTCGGTGCAGGCGAGATGATGGTCAAAGAGTTCTTCATGACGCGCAAAGTCAATACTGCTCAAGACTTGGATGAACGTACACTAATAGAAATTGCCAAACGCACCGGCGGTCAGTACTTCCGAGCGCGTGACAGCAAAGAGTTAGCGACGATTTACGACACCATTAACCAGTTAGAGCCCGTGACGAACGCCACTAAGATCTGGCGACCGCAACAAGAGTGGTTTGTATGGCCACTGTCGGCGGCAATGTTCTTCGCATTTATGCTGTTAGCCATTAGGAGAAACAATGTCTAACTTTACTTTTATCTACCCATATTGGTTCTTGGCGCTTGCCGTGCTGCCCGCTATTTGGTGGCTGAGCAAGACACAGTCCAAACAAGGATTACTCGCGTCACACATCGCCCGTTACTTGGCGCCAGAATCGAGTAAGCCATCGAAAAATCGCAGTACTTACTTCGGTATTTGGTGGCTGGTCGGCGTTATTGCGTTAGCTGGGCCAAGCTTCGAGAAAAACGAACAACCAAGCTTTGAAAAAACGCAGGCACGAGTTGTGATCATGGACATGTCGATGTCAATGTATGCCACCGATATTAAGCCGAATCGCTTAACTCAAGCGCGATACAAGGCTCTTGATCTGCTTTCATTATGGAAGGAAGGGCTAACAGGCATGGTGGCGTATGCTGGGGATGCTTACACCATTAGCCCGCTAACGTCAGACATCAACACCATCAAAAACCTAGTGCCTAACCTATCGCCAGATATCATGCCTTATCAAGGTGGTGATGCCGCATCAGCTGTTAAGCTTGCGATTGATATGATGACTCGCGCGAAGATCTACCAAGGTGATTTGGTATTGATTGCTGATGACATCGATGACCAAGAGAAGAAGCAGATCGACGCCCTACTCTCTGGCAACGATTGGACATTGTCGATTCTAGCTGTAGGGAGTGAAAACGGTGCGCCAATCTCGTTACCTACGGGGTCGATGCTGCAAAGCGACTCAGGACAAACCGTGGTGGCAAGAACCAACTTGAAGAACATGCGCGAGCTTACACGCAGCTATGGTGGCACGTTCACTGAAGTTCAATTTGATAACTCAGATGTTGAACACATCGCGAGCTACCTCGACCGCGTTGCAACAACATCGGAAGTAACCAAGACCAAGAACTCACTCAACACCAGAGTGAACAACGGTTTCTGGTTACTGCCTTTGCTATTACTTCCGGCACTTGGATTATTCAAGAAAGGGGTTATTTGGTGTGCCTTAGCTGGAGTTATCTCTTTTAGCCAACCAAATACTGCGTTTGCGAACCCGTGGAAAACCAATGATCAAGTAGGCTATCAGCTGTATCAGGACGAGGACTTCCAACAAGCTGCTGAACAGTTCACCCAACAAGAGTGGAAAGGCATTGCTCAATACAAAGCCGGTGATTTCGAAGCCGCAGAGCAGACGCTGCAAGAGCTTTCTAGTGAAGATGCTCGCTACAACCTTGCTAACGCTCAAGCCCAACAAGGTAAGTACGACCAAGCGATCCAAGAGTATCAACGTATTCTTGAAAGCAACCCTGAACATGCTTATGCGAAGAAGAACCTAGAGATTGTCGAACAGGCTCAGAAGCAACAGCAACAGCAACAGCAACAGCAACAGCAACAGCAAGGCGATTCTGACTCCAAAGACCAGAATGACCAAAATCAGCAAGGTCAGCAAGGTCAGCAAGGTCAGCAAGGTCAGCAAGGTCAGCAAGGTCAGCAAAATGATTCTTCGCAAAGCTCTCAGGATCAACAACAAAGCTCCAGTGGCAAGTCGCAAGATCAAAGCAGTAACCAAGATCAACGCGGTAGCCAAGACCAAAACTCATCTCAAGGCCAACCTGAAAATCACTCTGACTCTGAAAAGTCTAAACAAGACGACAAGCAAGCCACGCAACAAAGTAACAGTGATCAGCCGAAACAGAGTGACCAAGAAGGCGCTACACCTCAAAGTGCTAGCGCACAACAAGCTTCAAAAGAAGATGGTGAGCAAAGTAGTCAGCAAGCTGTAGCACAAACCTCAGATCAACCTCTGTCGAGCGACCCTGACATGCGAAAACTTGAGCAAGTAGAAAGCGCCCGTGACCCGAGCCAACTGCTTAAAGCGCAAATGATTTTACAAGCACGACAAAAAAGTGCTCCTAACAACCAGAACAAAAAGTGGTAACCATGCGATTTTTAAACAAGCCATTTTTATCCGTACTCCTAACATTGTTGTTGGGAGCTTTCTCGTCCTTCTCAGTATTGGCTGCAAACGCCGTGGCGAGCGTTTCACATAACAGTGTCACCAAAGATGAAGTGTTCCTTCTTAGAGTTGCAACCGATGAAAAGGTCTCCTCTGATGCTCTAGATCTAACAGCGCTCCAGCAGGATTTCTATGTTGGCACACCAAACTTTGGGTCTTCGATGCGAATCGTCAATGGCAGCCGTTCGGTGTCAAGTGAATGGAACATCAGCCTTGCTCCACTGCGTTTGGGTAAGTTGCAAATCCCGAGTTTTGATATTGAAGGGGCAAAAACCAAGCCTATCACCATCAATGTTGCAATTAACAAAGCCGCTCCAACTCAACATGATATGGCAGAGTTCCAGCTTAATCTCAGCAAGAACTCGCTGTACCCAGAAGAAGTGGCTGAGCTTGATGTAAAACTCATCATCAAAGCTGACCCAAGAAGGCTGCAAGATCCTAAAATAGCGCCACCGAGCTCGCCGGGCTTAGATGTGGAACCTATTGGTGAATCGAAGCAATTTCAAGATGTTCTCAATGGACAAGAGGTGACGGTAGTTCAACAGTCTTTCCGTATCTCTTCACAAAAGGCCGGACAGTTTAAGCTGAATGGACCGAAGCTGAATGGAGCCGTTGTTTACTCAACCAACAACTCCAGTACAACGCGTCTGTTCCAACTCGACACACCCGTTGAAACCTTAGATGTCACCGTAAAGGATGTGCCAAAAGGCTACAAGGGTGAGTGGTTACCAACATCAAACTTCAAACTGATTCAACAATGGTCCGATAGCCAAGGCAATCAACTGGGAAATAGTAATGGTTTAGAAGGCGACAACCCAACCATTGAAATGGAAGCGGGTGACTCGTTAACTCGTACCATCACCATGACGGCTAGCAACTTAACGCAACACCAACTGCCAAAACTGAATATCACCTACCCTAATTCGGTACGTGTTTATGAAGAGAAGCCGCGATTTGGCACAACTCAGTCAGGTGATGCTGTCGTTGTTTACAAGCAAGTCTTGATTCCGAAAGAGGCTGGAAATATCTTGCTTCCTGATGTGTCTCAAGCTTGGTTTAACACCGATTTGCAATCAGAACAAACCAGCAAAGCGCAGGGGCTAGAGTTAGCGGTAAAAGCAAGTGATCGCGCAGCGTCAAGCACTCCACCAGTTACTGCTACGCCCGCCCAACAAGTAAGCCCGACGGTTGTTACTGTGGATAGCCCAGGGATCTGGCCTTATCTCACCGCCCTATTTGCAGCTTTGTGGCTAATCAGCTCAGCATTGGCATTCTACTTCTGGTCACGCCGCGGTGTAACGACAAAACCAACACACACTGTTGAACGTCAATCAGATACCGCGGAAGCGCTTATTGAAGCTCTAAGAACGAAAGATGGCGTGATGACCAGAACCTTATTTGAGCAATGGAAATCTGAAAATACAGATCTAAGTGATGAGACGTTACAAACCGTTGAAGCCGAACTCACCAAGCTAAACCAAAGCCTTTATGGTGAAGCCGGTTCACCAACCCAAACATGGAGCCCTGAGCTGGCAATCAAAACGGTGAAGAAGCCCAAGAGAGTTGCGAGTAAAAAGCATAATAGTTCGCTAGAAAATCTTTAGTCGACGCTGTTCATCAAGAACAGTAAAACACAAAGGCCGTTGATCATCTTGAGATCAACGGCCTTTATTTTAAGAAAGAGAGGCTGTGACTTTTTTACGTTTTAAGGCAGAAACAATTCGATTTCGCCCCGAGTCTTTGGCTTGATACAAGGCTTTATCTGCCTTGCCATACAACAAATCAAAATCGAACTGATGCTGGTCAGACGTTATCGAGGCATAGCCAACGGATGCCGTTAAATATGGGCTGGTACTACTTTCACAATGCAGGATTTTTGCCTCTTCAATGCATTTTCTAATCGACTCTGCACGTTGCTTTGTCTCTGAGTGATTCGTGCCAATCATCAACAACATAAACTCCTCTCCGCCAATCCGGCAGAAGGTTTCTTTATCATTGTGAACATGGGCATTCAGTATCTCACCTACCGTCCTCAGAGCCGCATCCCCTTCAGTATGACCATAGACACTGTTGTACAAACCAAAGTGGTCGAGGTCGACAAGAATCAAGCCAAATGTAATTTCGTTCTGTAAGGCAAAGGCACCTTGATCGTCACCGTTCAAGTCTTCTAGAACCTGCGACAACATACGGCGGTTTCCAAGGCGCGTAAGAGGATCTAGCTTAGAAATGATATCCAATTGCTCATTCGCCAACTCTAGCTCTTGGGTACGCTTACTGACTTCTTGCTCCAATGTTTCATTGAGCTTTTTCAGTTCTTCTTGAGCCATGGTTCTTTGCAGCACCTCAGCAAGGCTCGAAGCAAAGATACGTATTACCTCACGAAGCTGTGAGGTTAAAGGACTGCGAGTTAATAGGTTATCAGCAGCGATAAACGCAATCGGCTCACCCGTATTGGTGGTGAGCATGGTCATTGCCGTCCAACCGACTCCCACAATATTGAAATCGTGATAGATAGGAACTGATTCTTCAAAGGCAACTTGATTAGGGCAAGCACGAGCTGCGGCTACAATGTCACGTTCCACCAGCTCAGAGCGATAATAGGACTCATCGACAATATCGCCTTTGATGTCAGTGCCCCAAGTACCTTGCATGTAACTGCACTTTTTGTCTGTTAGGAAAACAGCCAGTCGATCGATACCTAGATGTTGAATCGCAAAACTAACCGCGGACTTACAGACTTCACTGACGCTATCGCATCGAGACAGCTCAACCATACTCGAGTGCAACATACGTATGTTCTGCTCTTGGCGCTTGCGAATATAGATTTGAGAAAGCAAAGAGCCAAAAGACTCAAGCATCTGCTTTTGATAGTTAGTAATCGGTGAGCGATGAATGTAGTTATCCATGGCGATCCAGCCGACAGGTTTGTCGCCTTCACGCAAGATAAGCATGCCATTCCACCCCTGCCCGACCACCTTACCTTCTGTATACAGGGGCGCATTATCGATGATGACTAGATTAGTATGGTTATCAGACAGCGCTTCAATGTATTCCGCTTCAAGTTGGTGCAAATCGTATTGAGTGTGGTGTTCACTGTTGGTTTTACACGCTTCGTCAGTGCCATAAGTTCCGCTGAAACAACGCTTTTTCATATCAAGCAACATGAAGATCGCACGATCAAACCCTAACCTGTCTCGCACAGCCTCAACCGATGCTTTATACAAAGCATCGAGTGACTCAGGGTTAGAAAGCTCAAGCGCGACCTGATGAACCAGCTTCATGTTCTCTACAAACAGCTCACGTAACTTTATCTCATCTAAGTATTGAGCTTCACGTGTGTCTCTGTGTTTGATTTCTAGCGCCGCGTTCTTTTCGGCACGAATACATTGCCAACGGGCAGCCGCGAGCTGTAACACATCAAGATCTTGGTCAAAGGTTTGATTAACCTTCTCAGCATTGCAATTTTGAACAATTAAATAAGTTCTGGAGGCAGGTGCGTTGTCGAGCATCATGATAAACGACTCCCCACCAAGCACTTTCATGTGTTCCCACTTGCAGGTGTTGATAGCCATTGGCAAAACCCCGTCTGCGGTATCAAACTGTGAGACCCACGGCCAAAATGTAGAGGGGTAGCTCGCCAATGAGGTTAGGTCGCCATAAGAAAAAAGCGGTAATGCGTCGCTCTCCGGCGTCGGTTCAGCAAATATTCCTATCCCTTTTGGAGTAAGTACCTTAACCAGATAGTCAAAAAGAGACTCAGCCAACAGACGATGGTCGCGTGTCGCAGATATTTGTTTTGCAAAGGCTTTAACAGGCACAGCTTCCTTCCATTGGCGATTAAGAATAAAGCAAAAATACAGAAGGCTTGATATGCAATCAATGTAAGTGAAAATGAGATGTTAAGCGGGTCGCAGTTTCACCTTTAACATTATCACAAGCATGAGAAGGACGACAAAAATGGGATTCTCTGCCCAAAATCACATCGACATTGGGGATTTTTTAGACACATAAAAAAGCCCCACCTATAGTGGGGCAAAACTTCCATCGCTTATAGTTATAGTGATAATTCTGTTGTTCTATTCGACTATCTAACCTGCGTTTCAGTTAGTGTGTAAAGGTATCTAATCGCTTAAATACCACACGTAAATCGTCGATTAACCGAAGTCACCGTTTACGTAACCTTTAGTACGATCATCTTTTGGTTCACTGAAGATAACGCTGGTTTCGTTATGCTCTACAAGCTCTCCCATTAGGAAGAAAGCCGTGCGGTCTGAGATACGACGCGCTTGCTGCATTGAGTGCGTTACGATAACGATAGTGAAGTCTTTCTTCAGATCTTCCATCAATTCTTCAATCTTGTGTGTCGCGATTGGGTCTAGAGCCGATGTTGGTTCATCCATCAGGATTACATCTGGTTCCATTGCAATGGTACGTGCGATACATAGACGCTGTTGTTGACCACCAGACAGACCAAATGCATGCGCTTTAAGACGGTCTTTTACTTCATCCCACAGTGCAGCACTGCGTAGCGAGCGCTCAACCACTTCATCGATGTGTTTTTTGTCTTTGATACCTTGAGCACGTAGGCCGTATGCCACGTTCTCGTAGATGCTCATTGGGAACGGGTTTGGCTTTTGGAATACCATGCCTACGCGGATACGTAGGTCAGCGACATCGATATTACCGTAGATGTCAGTGCCATCCATATCCAGCTTACCCTTAATCGTAACGCCTTCAATTAGGTCATTCATGCGGTTCAAACAACGCAATAGTGTTGATTTACCACAGCCAGACGGGCCAATCAGAGCAGTAACCTGGCGAGTTGGAATTGGCAGGTTGATAGATTTAAGCGCTTGGTTGTCGCCGTAAAACAGATCTAGGTTCTCAATATCAAATTTATTCATGTTCGTAATCTCTAAATTCTTAAATTCGTGTCTAACTTGATGCTTTCTTTATCACGGGGGCTCGCTTTATTTATGAGCCAGCTAATGAGCTTAGTAAGTTGCCGTGTTGAAGCGTCTCGCAATCAGTTTTGTAACCATGTTGATCAAGAGAACCAGTACGATTAGGACTGTCGCCGTGCCGTAGGCTTGGTTCCACTCATCGATAGTAAATAGCTCTGTTGTCAGCTTATATAGGTGAACCGTTAGTGTACGGCCAGAATCGAATACCGACTCAGGAACACGTGCCACCATACCTGCTGTTAAAAATACAGGTGCTGATTCGCCAATTACACGACCAATACTAAGAATGACCGAAGTTAAGATACCTGGCATTGCGCTTGGTAAGATCAAACGCCAGATAGTGTAGATTTTTGAAGCGCCAAGGCCGTATGAGCCTTCGCGGTAAGTTTGTGGCACTGCCATCAATGCTTCTTCTGTAGTACGAATGATTACAGGAAGAATCAGGATACTTAGCGTTAGTGCACCCGACAGAATCGAGAAGCCAAGACCAAGAATCGAAACAAAGAAGGTCATACCGAACAGACCAAAGATGATCGATGGGATACCAGCTAACGACTCAGTACAGAATCGAATCACTTTCACCAATCGGCTACCTACTTTCGCATATTCAGTTAGGTATATCGCCGTCATGATGCCCAGTGGCGCGGCTACCGCAATCGATGCGATTACCATGTAGATCGTGGCAATGATCATTGGGAAAATACCACGTTCTTCACCAGTACGAGTGTAATCGTCAGTGATGAAGTTCCAATCTACGTATTGCAGACCGTTCGATAGGATGTACCAAATAATCCAGAATAAGAAACCAACGGTTACAGCTGCAGCTGCCCAGATAAAACCTTTTAGGATGTTATCTTTGGTTTGACGTGCTTGTTTTAGTTTTACGCGATCCATATTACTTATCCTCGCCTACTTCGCTTTTTCACGGTTAAGATAAAGTAGAGCACCATTTAACATCATGATGAACACTAGAAGTACAACACCTGTTGCGTACAGTGCGTTAGCGTGAACGCCACTTGCGTAAGACATTTCAATTGCAATGTTTGCTGTTAGCGTACGAGCAGAGTCCAAAATGCCTTCTGGCATTGCTGGCGCGTTACCCATAACCATGATGATTGCCATCGTTTCGCCAAGTGCGCGGCCGATACCCAAAATCACACCAGTCATAATGCCTGAACGTGCAGCAGGAACGAGTAGCTTAAAAATCGTGTAGATTTTCGAAGCACCCAGTGCAAGTGAACCTTCTTTGTATGTACGAGGTACCGCACGAATCGAAGTTTCAGAAACCGTGATAACGGTAGGAAGAATCATGATACCCAGAACAATGATACCCGCCAGGATAGTGTTACCCGCTGGTACTTGGAAAACGTTTTGAATCATTGGAACGATAATTACTAGACCGAAGAAGCCGTAAACTACCGACGGGATACCCGCTAGAAGCTCAACTGCTGGTCGAATAATATCTGCAAGACGCTTTGGAGCAATCTCAGCAATAAAAATAGCGGTTAATACACCAACTGGCACACCAACAACTACAGCTCCAAGTGTCGAAACAATCGATGCAACAATCATGGTTGCAACACCGAATAGAGCTGGAGGTAACCAGTCAACACCCAGAACGATGCCAGAAACACCGGCCTCTTGGAATGCAGGGATACTCTCTGCAACGATAAAGTAAGCGATAACGGCTAGTGATACGATGCCGATTACAGCACTCGATAAGAACAAGCCGTGGAAGATTCTTTCTCTCCAGTCGATGCGCTTCTTAGCACGTAGACTTGGCTTGTTGATTTGAGTCGCTTCAGTATTCATAAGCTTTTCACTATTTGCGATGGTCATATATAAAATCTCAAACTTTGTGGCTCAATAAGAGCTCGAAATAAACAAAGTTGAAAGAAAAGGCTCAGCCTAAAGCAGGCTGAGCAATAATTAAGATTGAGTCAGTTAAGATTAGTTAACTGTGATGTAGCCTTTCTTACCAGCGATAGCTTGAGCTTCATCTGCAACCATCCAATCTAGGAATTGTTGAGTTTCAGCTGTTGGAGCGCCGGCTTTGTAAAGAACTAGGAATGGACGAGCAACTTTGTAAGAACCGTTCTTAACGTTGTCTACAGTCGCAGCAGCGCCGTCGATAGTTAGAGCTTGAACAGATTCGTCAACTGTACCTAGAGAGATAAAGCCGATAGCGTATGGGTTGCTTGCTACAGAAACTTTAAGTGCGCCGTTACCGTTTGCAACTTGTGCACGTTGAGAGATAGCCGATACTTTCTTATCGCCAATCTTCTTCTTAAGCTTCATGATGTCTTCGAATGCACCACGTGTACCTGATGCAGTATCACGAGTGATTGCTACGATTGGCTTGTCAGCACCGCCAACATCTTTCCAGTTAGTGATGTCGCCTTTGTAGATTGAAGTGATTTGCTCCGCTGTAAGAGCAGATACTTCGTTGTTCGGGTTAACAACAACTGCGATACCGTCACGAGCGATAACGAGCTCTTTCAGGTCAGCTGTTTTCTCTTCTTCTTTTAGGTCACGAGAAGAGATACCAAGGTCAGCACTTCCATTTTTTGCTGCTTTGATGCCTGCAGAAGAACCTGGTGCTTGAATTTCGATGAACACTGGTTCGCCTTTATTCATGTAGGTTTCTGCAAAAACTTCAACCAGTGGAGAAGCACTGTTAGAGCCAACTACAGAGATAGTTTCTTTAGCTGAAGCTGTATTCACTGTTAGAGCGCCTAGTAGTGCGATTGCACCGATAACTGTCTTTTTCATCACAAATTTCCTTTAGTGGCGTTATTGCCGTAATGTTTTGCTTGAACGAGGCCTACTTTAGAATCCGAATGTGACAGTTGTGTTTCACTTAATTGAAGCCTATATGACAACTACAACTTATTTTCTTGTTTCTCCCCTACCAAATAGCCTTAAAGTAATAAATTAGCCCCACTCATAGGCACCGAAAATTCATTCCAACCTATTTAAGCTAAACCGCTCAATATCTCGCCATCCCTTTTATTTTATTACCTAATACCACACAAGGTTCTGTGCCAAATAACCCTACATTAAAAATGGCTAAAGCCTTGTTTGTACAATAAATATTCAAAATTTATCAAATATCTATCTCATATATCAAAATCGAATTCATTACTGATTGAATTGTCATTCTCAGAAGTTAGAATCACCTGCTAATTACAATAATAACAATTGCTTCTGCTCATTTATTTATTCAAAGAGGGACATTACATGCGCCAACTTCTCAGTGGCTTATCAATCAAAATACAAATTCTCATTCCAGTACTCTTTTCTGTCGTATTACTTTTGACGGGTGTCATCATCGGTGGTGACAAACTGGAAAACGCTTTTAAAGATGTATCAACAGCAACCGATCAACTCATCCTACATAAAGAAGAACTCAGTGAAATCGTCGACAACAGCTATGGCATGCGCATCAAAGCGATCTACAGCCTATTCAATGCTGATGACGTAAAAACACTGGTTGAAACACTAAACCAAAAACGCGACCAAAATACTCGCCTACTGAACTCATTAGACACAGTGCCAGGCATGCAAGATGAAGTGGCCGCAATGAGCAAAGCGATGAATCACTACGTCGACTTTTCTCGCACCACTATGCTTCCTCTATTAAGAGCAAAACATGGCAGCGCAGCGCTACCTTCTGACTTTGATAACCGCTATCAGATCGCAATCGACCAATATCGTCACGCGGGTAACGAAATGGTGCAAGCGATCAACACTCTGTCTAAGAAGCTGAACTTGCTTGCCACTCAAGAAGTCGACATCAACGGCCAGCAACACGCTAGCACACTGACTACTGCGACCATTGCACTGTTGGTGATCCTGTCTGTAGCACTAATTATCAGTTGGACGCTGGCTGGCATCATTGTTAAGCCGATCAGCAACATTCAAGAAACCATGCGAGAAGTAGCAAAAGGTAATTTGTTGGTTAAAGCAGAAGAGTATGGCGACAACGAAATCTCACGCCTAGCGCAAGACGTAAACCAGTCTGTTGAACAATTGCGTGACACGGTAAGCTCGCTGTCTCGAATCAGTATCGAAGTGGCTTCTGCGTCGACAGAATTAGCGGCTGTAATGACACAATCGAGCGTTAACTCAGACCAAGAGAAGCAAGAGGTGGAGCAAGTCGCTTCTGCTGTGAACCAACTTGAAAGTACTGCATCGCACGTTAATGAGAATGCAGTACAAGCTGACTCAGCGTCTAAGCAAGCTGACGAAATGGCAACACACAGCATGAGCTTGTTTAATGAAAGCAACAAAGCAAACGAACAGATGGCGATTCAGCTAAGCGAAGCTGCAAATGTTGTGGGTACGCTAAAAGAGCACTCTGAACAGATTGGTAAAGTGATTGAGGTGATTCAAAGTATCTCTGAACAAACTAACCTGTTGGCGCTTAACGCAGCAATTGAAGCCGCTCGCGCGGGTGAAAGCGGTCGTGGTTTCGCAGTGGTTGCTGATGAAGTTCGAATGCTAGCGGCACGTACACAAGATTCAACCAAAGAGATCCAAACCATCATAGAAGGTTTGCAGGTTCAATCCGGTAACGCGAATGAAAGCATGAGCAGCTCACTGGCTATGCTGGAACACAACCAAACTCTTGCAGGTGAAGTAAGCGCGGCGCTTTCAGGCATTGCTAACTCGGTAACGGACATGACTGAGATTAATACTCAGGTTGCCTCTGCCGCTGAAGAGCAAAGCCAAGTAACCTCAGACATCAACCGTAATATCTCAAATATCTACAGCTTAGTAAGCCAAAACGTAACCGGCATTACTCAAGCCGCTGCAGCAAGCCACGAGCTTTCTAACCTAGCAGAACAACAGAAGCAGCAGTTGGATTACTTTAAGGTATAGGCTTCAAGGTACGAAGTTCAAGGCAAACAGATTCAGGCTGTATGCTCTTTAGAACTCGCCGATAAACAAAAAGCCAGCCATCATGGCTGGTTTTTCGCTTTTAGACACTACTGGCGAGATTCAGCCGCTCGAATTCTTTCAATCGCTTCTACCCTTCTAAGCTGTTCTGGTAGGAAATGTTCAGTCCTAAGTTGCGCAATCTTCTCTTGTTGTTCGGTTTTTGATAGGAATGAATCTTTCAAGACATCATTTCGTTCTGCGAAGTAGACCTCTAACGAGTCTTCAAAGGCCGCTCTTTGTTTATCAAGTGCTTCAAGTCTCTGGGTTGCTTCTTCACCGACAAGTTCGCTTCTCTTTAAGTATTTACCCTGTTCATCGAGACCTTCAGAGCTAGAGAGCTGTTGGAGTAACACCTGATTCTGGTGACTCGACTGAACATAATCAGGTTGCTCAGATAGATAGGATTCGAGTCTTTGTTGGTATTCTTCATCCTCTAATCCCTCCTGTTTCAGAAGTAACTTTTCTAAGGCGATTTCTCTCATTCTGTTGTCGTGCGTAAACAGAATACTTATCTCGCTCTCACTGAAAAACTGAGCTTGGAGGTCAAGGAGCGCTTGATTGAGTGCACGTAGATCATCAGCGGAAATGGATGTGGTACCGAACTGCACGTCCAACGATGTCAGTGCCGACTTATACTCAAGATATTTGGCAAACAGTGCTTCATCAACCACGGTTGTTGATGCTTGTTCGTGGTGTTTCGCCACGTTGTCTCGAATATCTTCAAGGGTTAATTCTGTATTACCTGACACGAAATATTCCATCATGTCTTTTGCTGATGCGTTATCGATGTCGGTATCTTGCTGAGAGGTGACTTTCAATGAGGAGACGCGTTGTTCGTCGTCAGTATGTGTATCTTGATTATTTAGATATAAAAAGACCGCCGCTGTGCTCATCAGGGCTATCGTGATTATCGACAAAATGGCGGTCTTTTTCATCATACTTCCCTTGTTTTCTTGTTAAACGGCTTTGCAGACTACAAGCCAGCCAACTTCAATCGATTGGCATGCTGACGATATAGAGTTACAGGATCTGTCTCAAACAAGTGGTGAATTCCCAATAACCCATTAATCTCATCTAGGTGGTTCATTTTGTAATCATCACCAATCACTTTGCCCAAATGCGCGCTGCATGCTCCTACTAAGCCATCATTAGGTTCGTTGAAGGCTAAGCCTAGGATTGTCATCGCTCCGTCGGTAGGATCAAGAAGGTTGGTAAAAGTGGAAGACCCTGTCCATGAATAGTAATAAACGCCGTTACTTGCTTGCCACTCACCATCGCCACACTCAGACGTCGGAACGCCCTCAGGGTAAAACTGGTTGAAGGCTAGCGAGCCTTCTGTGGTCAATGCTTCAAGAGAAGCGAGGCCGTCTTGGTCGAGATCCGATCCACCAGATAAAAGGTTAATCAGTGTCGTTAATCCACCTGCTAATTTAACCGCGATACCTTCTGTGACAGAGCCTTCAGATACGTTCCCTCGAACGAGATCAGCGACCTTAGAACCTTTATGTACACCGCCAATACTGGTCACTGAAGCAACAAGATCAGGTCGAACTGACGCAACATAACGAGCCGTAGGCCCACCGTGGCTATGACCAACCAGATTCACCTTACTTGCTCCTGTTGCAGCTAACAGCGTTTCAACTTGGCTGAGTAACTGTTCACCACGGACCTCTGAACTGTTGGTTGCAGAGACCTGAGCGACATATACGTTCGCGCCATCTTTGGTTAGGGATTCAGGTACGCCATAGAAATAGTCAACGCCCGCTAATGTATCGAAACCAAACAGACCATGTACCAACATAATGGGGTATTTCGTTTCAGTGTATCCCCTGGCTTCTAATGCTGATGCGCTCGTTCCGGCATATACGCCAAAACTGGATAGGCAGGCTATCGTCCAAATTAATATCTTTTTCAATGCTCTTTCCTTAAACAGATTAGACCTCTGATGAGTAAAAGAACCGTAGATGATGATTTTATAAAACAGAAAGTAACGACTTCATATTTGTGATGGCGAACTTGAATTAAACAGGTGCGATGAACATCAGGCAAACAGAATCAGGAGAAAAAAAACATAAGCAATTGATTAAATTAACATTTAACTAATGTTGATGAGATTGTTCTTTCAATATCCCGACTCAAATATCAATTCAACATTCTCAATAAACCAAAATTATTCGACAAATAACCGTTTGGAAACAGGTGTTTTTCAACCAAAACTCGTTGATAACTTGATGCTTATTCCATTAACGACACACCACAACCCTGAATGTATTGACGCTAATTATTGACTTTAGATATAGGTCGTACCAGTTATTTACTTATCCACTTATCCACTTATCAAGCAACAGCGTTTCTGTTTGGCTCATCTAAATATAAAAGAGAATACAGTGATGAAAAATACGGCTTTAATACTCACGTTAGCCCTGCCTTTTGGCGCTTATGCCGCTGAAGACTCAATACCAACACCTGAATCGATTACATCTGCACAAGTACTCAGTGCACAAGGCTCAGAGACCTATTCATATGTTAGATGTTGGTATCGAACCGATGCCTCTCATGACTCCCCAGCCACCGACTGGAAGTGGGCAAAGAAAGAGAATGGTGATTACTACACGATCAACGGATATTGGTGGTCTTCCGTTTCATTCAAAAACATGTTCTACAGCGATGCCCCGCAATCGGAAATTAAACAACGTTGCGAACAGACGCTCGACATCCAACATGACGCCGCTGACATCACCTACTTTGCCGCAGATAATCGCTTCTCTTACAACCACTCAATCTGGACCAACGACAACGCTTTTCAAGCCAGTAGCATCAATCGTATTGTCACCTTTGGTGATAGCCTGTCCGACACTGGTAATCTATTTAATGGCTCACAATGGGTTTTTCCGAACGCAGATTCGTGGTTTTTAGGGCACTTTTCGAATGGTTTAGTCTGGACGGAGTATTTAGCAAAAGCGAAAGATGTCCCTCTGTATAACTGGGCTGTGGGTGGCGCCGCAGGTACCAACCAATACGTGGCATTGACTGGTGTTTATGATCAAGTCACCTCTTATCTGACCTACATGAAAGTCGCCAAAAACTATCGTCCGGAAAACTCACTGTTTACTTTAGAGTTTGGCCTCAATGACTTCATGAATTACAACCGAGAAGTCGCCGATGTAAAGGCTGACTTTAGCAGCGCGCTGATCCGCTTAACAGAATCTGGTGCGAACAATATCCTGCTGTTCACCTTACCCGATGCAACCAAAGCCCCTCAATTCAAATACTCTACCGAACAAGAGATAATAAAAGTTCGTGGCAAGATCTTAGAATTCAACCAGTTCATCAAAGCTCAAGCCGAGTATTACCAAGGTATGGGGAAAAACGTGGTGTTGTTCGATGCAAGTGCGTTGTTCGCCAGCATTACCGATAACCCAGAACAACATGGCTTTCGAAACGCGAGTGATGCTTGTCTTAATATCAATCGAAGCTCAGCCGCGGACTACTTGCGAAGCCACAGCTTAACCAATGACTGTGCCACCTATGGTTCAGACAGTTATGTATTTTGGGGCGTGACACACCCAACTACAGCTACTCATAAATACATTGCCGACCACATCTTGGCGTATTCGTTCTCGACGTTCAATTTCTAACTAAATATCGAAAAGTAATGGCTGAGCCAAGGTCGAGATACAAAAAAACCGCCTAATATTGGCGGTTTTTATTTATGTCAGTTTTACTAGCAAACGCTTTAAAACTGGCTGGTGATTACTCGTCGTCCACTTTTGGTGCGACTTTCTTCTTAGGGATAAACACGGTATCACCCACGGCCACATTTTGGTGGAAGCTCTTATCGCGCTTAACTGGTTTCTTCGGCGTTTTCTTCGCTTGAGTGTTGGTCTTCTTCTTAGCAGGACCGCCTTTAGCAAACGCAGGTTTACGTGGCTTAATGCCTTTGAATTTACCTTTTAGGCCTTCAAGTACAGAGAAGGTCAAATCTTGTTGAAGGTAAAGTTCAACACGCTTGAAGCTGTCCCAGTCTTTTGGACCAACCAAAGAAATCGCATCGCCTTTGTTACCCGCACGGCCAGTACGACCTACACGGTGCACGTACTCTTCCGTATGCTTAGGCATATCAAAGTTGATAACGTGGCTCACGTTTGGAATATCAATACCACGTGAAGCAACATCGGTAGTTACCAAGATCTTGTAAACCGCACGCTCGAACTGGCTCATAATAGCATTACGTTGCGTTTGGTTTAGGTTACCACTCAGTGCTACCGCTTTAAGCTTCTTCTCGTTCAACTTATCTGTTAAACGGTCAGTATCAGCGCGTGTTGCTGTGAAGATCATTACCTGACGGTATTCAGCTTCTTCCAGTACACGGTCTAAAATCGCTTCTTTGTGATCTAGGTGATCACATAAGTAGAATTTCTGTGTGATATCTAAGTGTTGCTCGTTAGAAACACCAACAGAGATACGCTTAGGTGCGTCTAGCATTTCATTTGCAATGCCATTTACTTCAGCGTGATCTAACGTTGCAGAGAACATCAACGTTTGACGACGACGGTGTTTAGCTGCATTGGCAATGCGACGAAGTTCTGGAGCGAAACCCAGATCAAGCATACGGTCCGCTTCATCAAGGATTAGCGTTTCAACACCATCTAGGAACAATGAACGATGTTCTAGGTGGTCAGCAAGACGGCCTGGAGTCGCAACGATAAAACGAGGGTACTTACGCAGTGCTTTAACTTGGTCGTTAAAGTTCTCACCACCTAAGATAAGCGCCGCTTCATAAGACAGACCACCAAGCATGCTACGCAGTTCGCCGTAAACTTGCTTCGCTAGCTCACGAGTAGGAGCCAAAATTACACCACGAGGATCTTTAGCAGAAAACGCTTTTGTTTTTAATGCTTTATGTATCATTGGCAACACAAACGCCAATGTTTTTCCTGATCCCGTTTTTGATGAAGCCAATAGATCCTTACCAGCAATAGCAACAGGGATCGCTTTTGATTGGATCTCTGTCGCCTTCTTGAAGTCGTAATGTTTTAAGTTCTTCAGTAAGCGGTTATCTAAGCCTAAATCTTTAAAGTGCAAAGGACTCTCCAGTCATGATGGTATTGAATAAAATTAATTTAACGTGACATGATACCGCGAAAGTACTTTATAAGGATAGAGATCACAGTAAATTTATCCCTTTATCTATCTTTAGCTAGAACAACGTATGCATTGCTAGCAAAGGGATAGCTCTCCAAAAACACCTTCAAGTCGTCTCTAAATCCTTCATCTCATAAATGAGACACAACGTGATACTTAGCTAATTAACTCAAAAATTTAGCAATTTCTTTAGTTATTGTTTTTGCAGTTAAAAAATTAGTCGCTACAATCATTAATGAAGCGACTATATGATAAAGAATGTATAGCGCATCTTTTGATGATAAATAAGCAAGGAGTTCTTATGAATAAGACGTTAATCGCAGCTGCAGCATCAGTTTTCATTTTAGCCGGTTGTTCTTCAGAACCAGAAGAAGCTGCAGTGTCAGAAATGGATCAACTAACTAACCAAGTGGCTCAACTTACAAGCGAAGTTGAAGCACTTAAGAGTGACAAAGCAGCCGCAGAAATGAAGGCTCAAGAAGCAGAAGCAGCCGCTATGGCAGCGAAAGAAGAAGCGGATCGTGCTAACGAACGCATCGACAACATCGCTGAGTCTTACACTAAGTAGTTTGAGATCTAATCGCGATTAAGCTGTAGATTAAATAAGTCGCAAAAAGCAGTATATAGACAGCACCACTTCTTATCGGATGTGGTGCTTTTTTTGGGTGACACTAATGCGAGTAAACAAGATAAAACCGCCCCTTGTTGCAGAAGAGGCAATCGAATTAAAACTCAATCACAGGTGGTGCTATCTCTACAGGTACGCCGTTTTGAGCAAAGATAACCGCTTTCGCCTTTGAATTTGGCAGTTCTGCGTCTTCAAGCCACCATTTTAGTTCCACAGGGATCTGTAATGATTTCTTTGAACCATCACTTCGAGTTAATGGCTCGTGCGCTTCTACAAACACACTTCTATCAGGCTCTAATGACACCTTAATCGGCTCATTGATAATGGTGACCTGTTCACCACGGTTCACTTGCTCAAACAGCCACTCAATGTCTTTAGGTTCCATTCGGATACAACCAGAGCTAACTCGTAAACCTATCCCGAAATCCTTGTTTGTACCATGGATCAAATAGTCGCCAGCGCCATAAGCAAGCCTCAAAGCGTACTCTCCCAATGGATTTTCCGGCCCGGCAGGAACCACTCTCGGTAATTCAATGCCCTTTTCAAGATACTCGTTGCGGATTGAATTTGGTGGCGTCCATGTTGGATTCGGTCTTTTTTGGCTTATCTTGGTGATCATCTCGGGAGTATCACGCCCCACTCGACCGATGCCGACAGGGAAAACATGCACCTGATTTTTCTCAGGCTCAAAGTAATACAACCTTAACTCAGCAAGATTGATGACAATCCCCTTTCTTGGGGTGTCAGGCAAAATCAAGCGGCTTGGAATGCTTAACACATAGCCTTCCGCGGGAAGAAAAGGATCCACCCCTTTGTTGGCTGCCATTAAAGAGAGAAAACCAATATCGTATTGCTTGGCAATGATGGCCAAGGTTTCGCCCGCCGCCACTTCATGCTGCTGGATTCTGCCCACAATGCGGCTTTCCGTTGGTGGCAATTCAAAGGTTGCAGCAGACACCCACGATGAAGCTATCCCGCTGGCAAGCAAAGTAGTTCTTACAACAAGCGACGCCGCCCTGTGGAGTCGTGTTTTCATTGACTGCAAAGGCGTCGAGTTAACGCAATACGACATACAAATCCTTGGTTTGTCTTTTATCAAAGTTTAGATTATCTCTGATCAAACGTCTCTACAACGTATTGTTGTCTCGAAACTAATAGGCAACAAGTTTATATGTAAGCCTTTTCTTCTCATTCACTTGCAATTTACCCATACAAAATCGATTGCCTTTACGCTTTCAACATATTTGGTTATCAATATTAATAAAACTATAATGGCAGACCTATTTTGTGACTAAAGTCTCATGGAGCCACGTTCTAACTCGCTAATATTGCCTCAACAAAACGAATTCAATTCAACAGAATCGGTAATTGATTAAATCCTGTTCCTATAATTACCGTTTAAACTTTGGAGAACGACCATGGCTACACCTCATATTAATGCTCAAGCTGGTGATTTCGCAGAAACAGTACTTATGCCGGGCGACCCGCTTCGCGCAAAATACATTGCAGAAACATTCCTTGATGACGTGAAGCAAGTTTGTGACGTTCGCAACATGTTTGGCTACACAGGCACTTACAAAGGTAAGAAAGTTTCTGTAATGGGCCACGGTATGGGTATCCCATCATGCTGCATCTACGTACACGAGCTAATCGCTGAGTTCGGCGTGAAAAACGTTATTCGTGTAGGTAGCTGTGGCGCGGTACGTGACGACGTTAAACTAATGGACGTTGTTATCGGCATGGGTGCATCTACTGACTCAAAAGTAAACCGCATTCGTTTCAACAACCACGACTTCGCTGCTATCGCTGATTTCGGTCTTCTAGAAGAAGCAGTAAACCAAGCTCGTGCACAAGAAGTTCCAGTTAAAGTTGGTAACGTATTCTCTGCAGACCTTTTCTACACTCCAGAAGCTGACCTTTTCGAAAAAATGGAAAAGCTAGGCATCCTAGGTGTTGATATGGAAGCGGCTGGTATCTACGGCGTTGCTGCAGACCTTGGTGCTAAAGCACTAACTATCCTAACAGTATCTGACCACATCATCCGTGGTGAAAAACTAAGTTCTGAAGAGCGTCAAAAGTCTTTCAACGACATGATGAAAGTTGCTCTAGAGACAGCAATCAACATCTAACGATTTGATAAAAGATACATTGAAAAGCGTTACCCCGCAGCCAGGCTCGCTTGGCTGCTCAAATAATCCCGAGGGGGAGATCGTGTCTAACGACAAGCTGCCAAAAGATGCGGATGGTTTGCAACTCAACTTTTGTAAAACATTGGCGTGTGACAACTTTGGCTTGAGCGATGCAAAACGGTATGTTTTGCAACACGCGAACCCTAAGCGTCCAGCGATGGTTTGTCGTGAATGTGGAGCTTTCCCCCCCTTACTTAACAATCGTGAAGTGTTAAGCGAACTTCATCGCCTAAGACAACTTCACAGCGACGGGCTCCCTGCTTGTCGTAATGATGATTGCGATAACTTCGGCTTATCGGTTCATACCCATAAACATCTTTATCATGCCTTCGGCTACAGTGGCGACAGGCAGCGTTATCGATGCAAAGACTGCCAAACAACCTTCGTTGATAAATGGTCTGGATCCAATAAAAAACTCCAATTTCAAGAGAACCTCATGGGCTTACTGTTCATGGGCTATTCCGTACGTGAAATCTGCCGAAAATTAGAGATCAACCCAAAGACTTTCTATGATCATGTTGACCATATCGCGAGCCGTTGTCGTCGTAAATTAGCGATGATCGATGCACGATGGGTTAACCATGCGAAAGATTACGAGTTCGCATCTCACTACCAGCGTCTGCAACCACAAAGTAACAACGGTGTGGTGTGGATAGCGACGGGCGAGGCGCATTCTGGCTATATACTTTGCCAACACGTTAACTACTCTCAAAATGAAGAACCATCAGGAAACGTCGACCATAACCCTTATGATGATGTGGCACGATTTGTATCCAAAGAGCACTCTTCAGAAGCAAATCTCGAACTGCCTCAGCCCTCTGACAAACTAAAAGAGCGCATTGAACAGCAGTACCAAGTGATTCTTGCGAGAGGTAACGTTGAGGACCCTATGGGTAACCTCACCACATTTAGTTACCCTTCAAAAGGCGCTCTCATTCGACCGCCTTATACCTCTTATGCTCACTTCTTACATGTGTTGGATATGTGTAACGAAGACAAGCATGTCGCCATCTATATGCCACAAGATCCATTACTAAGATCTGCCGCTTTAAGTGTATGTTTGCCGCGCATTCAGAGTCAAAATATTGACCTCATGTATGTCGAAGAAGATTCAGGCTGGCAAGACGACCAAAGTTTTGAAAAGATCGACATCGTTCACATGAGTTGGTGGCGAGATCGCTGGGCTATTGCCAATCAGGGTGATAACCAGAAAGGTATCTGCTACCTAACCGGTAACAATCCAGAACCAAAACAGTGGTTTAACACAGCCTCAATTCAACAAACTAAGTTCTATCAACAGCGCTTTCAGTTGTTATTTGATAGCTTTATTAATGAGCCCAGACGTAAGCTTCGTCCTGGGGGCATTCTTCCATTGCTCGACATATTTAGAGCTTGGCACAATCTGTGCTACCAAGATAAGCAAGGGCTCACGGCAGCACAACGCTTAGGCGTAGGGGAGCTGCCATTAACTCTAAAGCAACTACTTTCATAGCAACAAAGCCTCTAGGTAATTATTCGGGAACTCATTGATTTTAAAGCGACAACATGAGGTAACACCCATAATTAGAAAAGATCGATGTTCCTTTGACGCTCTACGAAAGATAATTGGTGCTTATCTCAAATTACACTCTTATAATGATTGTGTTATCAATATGTTCGATAATCATGGATGTAAGTCTTGGACAAAAATCAGTACCTTCTTGAAACAGAATTAGAAAAACTCAAAACTCGTGTCGACTCTGAGCCATCGGTGATCCTAGAGATTGCCCAACAGTGCCTAGTCCGATCAGAGCAAGTTCTGTTTGAAGAGGGTGCCATCCAGTCATTAATGTTAATGGCAAGATGTAGCTGGAACCTGATGGATTACCAAAAAGGTTTAAAATACATCAAGGAAGCCTACAAGCGCCAAAGCCGATTAGATACCGACCTTTTTCTCCCTGAAATCCTCCATTTACACGCGCTCCAGTTCTGGGGACAAGCCAAGTACTATTCCGCCCAACAGTTCTGGATCAATGCTTTAGAGCAGTCCGCGTTGGTTGATGAAGTCGAAATTCAAATTGAATGCCTCATTGGCCTTGGCAATATTTGGCGGATGACCCACGAATATAAACTTGCACGTTCTACCCACCAGCTTGCCGTTAAAGTTGCTAACAACAGCCGCATTGGTTGGTTAGAGGGTAAAGCCAGAATACTGCTTGCGTGGGATTACTACCTGCTCAACAACTATGTTGAAATGCTGTCGGTATTGGACGGTGCAGAAGAAGCATTAAAAGACCATAAAGATAACACTTGGCATGCAGAGGTATGGGACTTTCGAGGCCTTGCCCTACTTGGTCTTGAACGCTTAGATGACGCGGAGCGCGCCACGGCCAAAGCGCACAATCTGGCAGTTGAACACAACCTAGTTTGGATGAAGGCGCACTCATACATCAGCCGAGCTAGATTGGAGCTCCTGAGAAAAAGACCAGAACAAGCGGCGGAATTACTGAGGCTCGCAGAACAATCCGCAAACGAGTTCGATAATGGCGAGTTGCTGAGCCAAATCTGTTACCAACAATCCTTGGTGGCGGAAGAAAACCAAGACTTCCAAGCCGCGCTCGTCGCCTTTAAAAAGTACCGTCAATATTCTATCGGCATGCTCAAAGAGCAAACGACACGTGTCGGTTTGGACAAAGCACGCAGTTCAAAACGCCAACTTGAACAGAGAGCACGAAAACTGATTAATCGTATTCGCGGTCAGCACGAGTACGATCCTGAAAAGCACCTCTCTTACGTTGTCTCTGAAACCTTTTGGTGGGAAAAGTTGGTGCTGTTCAAGACAGAGCTTAAACGTTCAAACCACAGCATCATTATGTTCCATCATGTCGATACTGATTACTTAGATGTCTGTACCGAGATTGCTCATGCTTTATGTAACCAGAATGACTTCATCGCAAGGCTAAGTTCTGAACGTGTGGCCCTTATGCTTTCCGAAAAAGGCGAAGCCGCAGAGCAAACCTTCCAAACTCTCAGCACCATGCTTGATATCTATCCATGGCATAGAAAAGGACTAAAGGGTTCGAAACCGACCGTCAGCCTCAATGATATTTTGACGTTCCCGTTCACGCTTGAACAATTAGAAGAAGACGATGCTGAGGTAATAGAATAATGGAAACTCTATTAAGCAAGATCACAGACGCCGGTTTAGACCCTTCATCAGTATCAGGTGAAGAAGCGATCATCTTCTGGAACCACATTCGTCAGCACGTTTCGACAACGCAAACAGAGCAAGCGCACTGCTATATCATTAGCTCTGAATACCGTGCCGAGTTACAACAAAATCAAACCAGTATCGAAGAGTTGAGACGAGCACTCGATCTGCTCCACCTTCCTGCCGATATCGAAGATATTCTGACAGTCAAAACCAGTTTAAGTGACCGCTTAGTTGAAACTGGTGATTACACCTCAGCACTCAATGAATTCGTCAGTTCATCGACTATCGCGGTTGAACACGGTCATATCGATGAGTATGTATTAGCTATTTTAGGCATGGGCAACCTGTGTGATTCCTATGGCGATCACAACAGAGCACTTCGTTACTACCAAAAAATCAGCAGCATAGACCATGCAATAAGCAGTCGCTCACTTCGCCTCAAATTCAAGCTGCATATGGTAGCAAGCCTACTTCTACTCAATCGCATTACAGCAGCCAGCGATTTACTGAATGAGTGCGAAGAACTGAGTATTTTGGTCAGTGACAAGTTGCTCACAGCTCAAATACTGCTTTACCAAGCAAAGGTGCTGCGCGCTAAGAAAAAACACCATGAAGCGCTACGCTGTCTGTCTAAGGTTCAATACCCAGCCAACAGCACTCAAGCAAGCTGGCTTGCAACCATGACTCGTCTAGAGCTCTCACATTGCCTAAGTGCAACCGGCAAGCAAGACTACGCGAGCATGATTTTGTCGAGCACAGACAAACGCGTGAAAGCCTACTCGTCGCCAGTACTTGCAAAACGATTCTACGATTCGCTGAGTGATGTGTGTATGAATCAAGGGCGTTTTCAAGAAGCGCTAAGCTATGAGAAAAAAGGCTACCGAATTGAAACCGATCTGATGAAGCAGATCCCGATCAGTGAACTCGGTGCAAGCCAACTACGCCGCCTGTCCCGTTTTGAATTACAACTCAAACTCATTCTCTCTGAACAAGAAAACAAAGAGCTGAAAGAGACAACGGAACAACACAAGAATGCGGTTGCTCAGCTTCAACAAGACGTATTCACAGATCCATTAACAGGGTTACACAACCGTCGCTGGTTAGATGTGAAATTGAAAGACATGCTGTTGCACGATACCTCTTTCGCACTGATGGTTATTGATATTGACCACTTCAAGTCTATCAATGATGAACTGAGTCACTTAGTGGGCGATAAAGCGATTGTTAGTGTGTCTCAAGAGCTACGTTCATACTTTAAGTTTAGAGGCGCGTCATGTGTCAGATTTGGTGGAGAAGAGTTCCTCGTCATTCTAGAGAACACTGATCTTCCGAAGGCAGAAATGCACTCTGAAAATTATCGAGAGCGCATCTTCCAATTTGGATGGCATGAAATACTTGGGGAGCGTGGTTTGACCGTGAGTATTGGTATCACTTTGCATCGTGACGGAGAGAATACTCAACGCACCTTCTACCGTGCGGATAAAGCGCTATACCGAGCTAAAGCCAACGGCCGTAATCAAGTGTGTACAGAGTAGTGGCATATAGCTCTGTAGCTTAGGCCAACTGCTTATTGATAAAAGAACAGAGAAATACCAGCAAGGGCGGCAAGTGTGCCTATGATACTTTGCTTTGACACCTTCTCCCCTTTCAGCGCATAAATCACCAAAATAAAGACCGGGCTGGTCGCTATCAACGTTTGTGCAATCGCAGGGTTAGCATTCTTCAACGCCACTTGTTGAAGCCATAGAGCGAGAAACGTCCCGACAAAGATTGCTCCTAGTAACCACAGTTTATCGAGCTTGGTCATTTCCCATAAATCTCTTTTTATCGATGAATACGGCTTCTTTTCAACGAAAGGGATAATCAGCATCACAGCAAACACGCCAATCGTCAGGCGAATCAAAGCACCTAACAATGGTGGGATATCACCCGCCACTAACGCGTAATGAGAAATAACCACACCAGATGCCTGACAGACACTCGCCACAAGCCCATAACCAATGCCACCCCACTGCGCTTTGTTATTCGATTCACCGCTCGCCGATTTTGATGGCTGGAAGACAACGAAGGTCACCGCTAGTGTTGTAATCACGACACCGAGCCAACTTTGCACTGTCAATACAGCGCCCAGGAACATTAATGCCAGCACACCAGAAAGAGGCGGGGCTAAAGATTCCAGTAACAGCGTCTTATTGGCACCGATTCTTTTCAACGCCGCAAAATAGGCGCTATCTCCAATCGCAATGCCAATCACACCTGAAATTGCCAATATCAGAAAATGGTTGGTACTCAGTTCAAACTCCGGCATCGGAATAAGAGGCATCACCAGCAACATCATCCCTGACGCCACTATACCCTTAACAATGTTCAATTGCATCGCAGAGAAGCGATGACCAAACTGTCCATAAATCCATGTCGCACACGCCCACACAATCGCAGCACCAATAGCCGCCAATTCACCTATATACATCCGTGTTTATCCTTTGTGGTTGTGCACGTCATTTAGAATCGTAGCTGTCATCATTTCAGCTAAAATACCAACCAGAAAGCCGAAATAGCCTCTTCAAACGCGATGAGATTTTATAAGATTCGTCAATAGTTTTGCTCACATTAGAAGCGAACACTCATTATTTATAACTCAGCAAATCATTTTTATAACAATTACTTGGATGATAACGTACTATATTTATAACTAACATCTAACATTACAAGGATCTGTTATGTTTTTAGACTACTTTGCACTCGGCTTACTCATTTTCGTTGCTCTAGTCATCTTTTACGGCATCATCGTTATTCACGATATCCCTTATGAAATAGCCAAAGAACGTAATCATCCTCACCAAGACGCAATTCACGTCTCAGGCTGGGTTAGCCTATTCACTTTGCACACAATTTGGCCCTTTCTATGGATTTGGGCAACATTATGGCGGAAAGACCGAGGCTGGGGCTTCGAAAAACTCGAAGAAGAGCAGCACGATATTCATCACCGAGTGGATGTTTTAATCGATCAAGTTAGCACCCTTCAAGAAGAGATCGCACAGCTCAAACAAGCAAATACTAAACAAAGCAGCACAAAAAAAGAGTCAAACAACGTTCAAGATCAGGAGGCTAAGTAATGGATTTACTACTGATAATGACCTACGCGGCACTTTGTATCACTATTTTCAAAGTATTTAATATCCCACTAAACAAATGGACAGTGCCTACCGCAGTGCTCGGTGGTGTGGTCATCGTAGGAACATTGATCCTATTAATGAACTACAACCATCCTTTCACACAACTTGGCAACCAAGTTTACTCAACGACTCCAATTGTTTCAGGCGTTAGAGGTAAAGTCATTGAGGTTCCTGTTGAGGCGAATTCTCCTTTAAAGAAAGGAGACATCCTCTTTAAAATTGACCCTATCCCTTTTGAAGCAGAAGTCGCTAAGCTCGAAGCGAAAGTAAAAGAAGCAAGCCAAGGAGCACTTGGGCTTGAATCTCAAGTTGCTGAAGCTGAAGCTGCTAAAATCAAAGCGATTGCAGAAAGAGACAAAGCGCAACGCGAATTTTCTCGTTATAAGCGTGGCTTTGAAAGTGGTGCGTTTACCGAACAACAATTGGATACTCGTAGACAAGCTTATAAGGCATCGGAAGCAGCAGTAAAAGTAGCAGAAGCAAGTCAACAACAAGCTCAGATCGCTCTAAATTCTGAAATTGGTGGCGAGAACACCGCAGTGGCAGGATTACTTGCAGACTTACGTAAGGCTCAATTCAACCTTGACCAAACGGTCGTGAGAGCACCAACGGATGGATATGTTACACAACTAGCACTGCGTCCAGGCGTAATGGCTGTACCGCTACCTCTTGCTCCTGTCATGACATTTGTCCATACGGAAGAAAAATACTACATCGCAGCATTCAGACAAAACTCATTGCAACGACTGCATCCTGGTTTCGAAGCTGAATTTTTATTCAGAGCACTACCAGGCAAGATTTTCAAAGGACGCATTGATGAAATAATCCCAGCTATTGGTGAGAGTCAAATTCAAGCGCGCGGGACACTTATTGGTACCAATGCACTTCGTACTAATGGACGCGTATTTGCTAAAATGACCATCACTGATGACCTGTCTGACTACCATTTACCTATGGGTACCGCGGTTGAAGTTGCCGTTTATTCTGACAGCTTCACCCACGTTTCAATCATGCGCAAGGTCCTTATTCGCATGAAGAGTTGGCAAAACTATCTATACCTAGACCACTAAACGGTCAAAGGTACGTGACGAACCCGCTTAACACATTGTTAAGACGAATGAAAAAGTCAGACTCGCTCTGGCTTTTTTGTTGCTGGATTAACCGTAAAATTACGCTTTTTACACGATATTTAGGTGTTCAGATGGAATTTTAGACATCTAGACACTTACCTTCCCTTATGGAAGGGTTCTACTGTATAATGCGCGCCTTATTTTTTATATTTGCCCAAAAAACGTTCTCATTGAGACGCATATTAATAATGGCGAATATTTATTCTTTATTTTGCTTTATTTTTCAGAATTCGAGGTTATCTATGAACTTTTCAGCTAAAACAGTGGTCGTTATCGCCATTGGCGCGGCACTGTACGGCATTGGTGGTTTACCTATGTTTGGTGTCCCAGTGTTTGCTAACACGACATTGAAACCAGCAATGGCAGTTCTAGCACTGTTTTCTGTTTTGTTCGGCCCTATTGTTGGCTTCTTAGTTGGCTTTATCGGTCACTGGGTAACGGATCTGTTCGCAGGCTGGGGTGTGTGGTTAACTTGGGTTTTAGGCTCAGGTATCGTAGGCATGGTTATCGGCTTATTCCCGATGTTGACCAAGAACCGCCTTCAGCAAGGTGAGTTGCCTATGAAGGACTTCGCGCTGTTTGTGGTACTTGCCCTTGCCGGTAATGTGGTTGGTTACGGCTGCTCTGCATTCCTAGATACCATCCTTTATGCAGAACCGTTTACTAAAGTCTTCACTCAACTCTCTATCATTGCTGCGGGTAACACCGTTCTGATCGCTGTTGTTGGCTTACTGATCCTAAAATCAGTCGCTAAACGCAACAAACAAAGCCGTAACCTGACTGAGGCATAAGCGATAATGACTATAGCATTTTCGAACTTCTCTTTTAGATATGAGTCGCTGGATAAACCGACGCTAAAAAATATCAATCTAAGGATAGAGAAAGGAGAGAAAATCGTCATTATTGGACCAAGCGGTAGTGGTAAATCTACCCTAGGTCAATGCCTTAACGGTCTGATTCCTCATGCTATCAAAGGTGAGGTGACTGGCTCTCTAGAGATCAACGGTAAGAACATTTCTGATTTTTCTATGCACGACTATACCGAGCAGGTTGGCACAGTATTACAAGATACTGATAGCCAATTTGTCGGTTTGAGTATTGGCGAAGACATCGCATTCGCACTGGAAAATCAGTTAGTGTCGAACATTGATATGTACCCTCTGGTTAAGTCGACAGCAAAAATGGTCGACTTAGCAGATATGCTTGATCGCTCGCCACATGATTTATCCGGCGGCCAGAAACAACGCGTGTCATTAGCGGGCATCTTAGTTGATGACGTTGACATCCTGTTGTTTGATGAACCTTTGGCTAGCCTTGACCCGAAAACGGGTAAAGCGACTATCGAAATCATCGACCAACTTCATAAAGAAACCAACAAGACTATAGTCATCATCGAGCATCGCCTTGAAGATGTACTACATCGCGATATCGATCGAGTGATCTTGATGGAGCGCGGTGAAATTGTCGCGGACATGACACCCGATGAAATCTTAGCTTCTGAACTGCTTGAAACACACGGTATTCGTGAACCACTTTATTTATCTGCTCTGAAGGCAGCGAAAGCACCTTTGACCAGTGAAGATAAGCTTTCAAACCTCAAAGCTTTAGACTACAAAAGGTTCCGTCCTGCTGTTCAAGCATGGTTTGCTGAGCGCCCTGCCCCGGTAGCAGAGAAGCAGTACCCACCTTTACTCGAAGTTCATGGTCTAACTTATTCTTACGACGGCGAGAAGAACGCACTCGAAGATGTGAGTTTCAAGATTGGCAAAGGTGAGTTCGTTTCGATTCTAGGCAAAAACGGTTCGGGTAAATCAACCATCACTAAACTCATCATGGGTGTGATCGATGCCGATTCAGGCTCTTCCTATCTAAATAGTGAAGACCTATCTGAGCTTTCTATCTTTGAAAGAAGCCAGAAAGTCGGTGTCGTGATGCAGAACCCAAATCATATGATCTCGCATCATATGATTTTTGACGAGATTGCTTTTGGTCTTCGTAACCGCAATATTGCAGAAGAGCTGATCACAGAAAAAGTAGAGCATGTTCTTGAGCTATGTGGGCTGAGCAAGTTCCGCCACTGGCCGATCGAAGCACTGAGCTACGGCCAGAAAAAACGCGTAACCATCGCTTCTATCTTAGTGCTAGAGCCTGAGCTTCTTATCTTGGATGAGCCGACAGCAGGTCAAGACTACCGTAACTACACATCCATGCTGGCATTCATCCAAAAGCTTAACCGTGATTTGGGTATTACCGTTGTGATCATCTCACACGACATGCACCTCGTTCTCGAGTACACCACACGTTCAATCGTAATCGCAGACAGCAAGTTGATTGCCAATGCCGCGATGACGGAAGTATTTAGCCAACCATCACTTCTAGAACGTGCAAATCTTTGTACCACCAGCATTTATGAACTCGCGACTATGATGAAAATCGACGACACCAATGCGTTTATGCAGTACTTCATCGACTACGAGAAAAGCGCTCAATGAACGCATCAAAAGTAAAATTTGGCATCAATTACATTGATACAAAATCACCGCTTCATGCACTTAACGGCATCACCAAATTTGCACTCTTCTTAGCTTGGGTAACCGTGGTATTAACTACGTTCGACCTAAGATTGATTGCACTGCTAATTGTGACTGGTTTATACCTGCTAAAGCTGACCAATGTGCCTGTACGCGTGTATAAGCCTTTGTTATTAGGAACGGCGAGTGTATTAAGCCTAAATGCTCTGTTCATGTATCTATTGGCTCCACAGCAAGGTACTGAGCTCATCGGCAGCGAAACCTTATTGCTGACATTGCCGGGTAACTACTCGTTGAGCCAAGAGACTCTGTTTTACTTGGTTACTGTGACGCTCAAATACATGAGCATGTTCCCGATAGCGTTGATTTTTGTCTTCACAACGCATCCAACTGAGTTTGCAGCGAGCCTCAACCGTATCGGTGTTCCCTACAAGATCGCCTATGCGGTCAGCTTAACACTGCGTTACTTGCCAGAAGTTAAAAAAGACTTCATCAATATCATGCATGCACAGCAAGCTCGTGGTGTAGAGCTCTCAAAGAAAGCGCCCCTAATTACTCGAATCAAAAATGTAGCTAAGGTTCTAGGCCCGCTCATTTTCTCTAGCTTGGACCGAGCAGACGAGATCTCTAACGCAATGACGTTACGAGGTTTTGGCCGACACAAAGCTCGCACTTGGTATAGCTATGCACCTTTGAAACGTATCGACTTTGTTTGTTTAGGTGTCATCGCTTTTATCGTGGTGTTAGCCATTGCGAAACGCATTCTAGAGCCGCAGTTATTTTGGTATCCGTTCTAGTCATCTGAATTAGCATAGATAAACAAAGACTTTAAATAACACACCGCTCAATAGGGCGGTGTTTTTGTTTATGCCAAAATCTGATTGATAATTGAACCAATGACACAATACTGACTATATTTAACGATAAATTGACCAATTATTTACCCTTGGAGTTTGAGATTTAATTCATAAGCTCTTAATATACTCGTTTACAGAATGTTACACTCAATAGAGATTTGTAATGGCTCGAATTACTCAAGTACAGAAACTAGAAAATCAAAAAAACTACGATGAGATCGTACTAAACCTTTTTCTGGCTGAAGGACATGAAGCACTAACTTATGCAAGGATTGCTCAAGAGATTGGCATTAGTTTAACGACGCTTCAGGGCTATTATCCGTCGACCCGCGCTATTCGCTCAGTACTTCACGAACACATGCTATCGATCGTTATAGACAGTCTAGACTTTTCATCGGAAGCGCTTTTTATCCAATCTTGGCAAGCCGCTCTAGATAATGAGCAGTTTCGATACGTGATTAAATTGATGTTTTTCCATGCTTCGCAAATCAAGAATCCTGAGCAATTTAACCTCAGCTCGAACGGCGAATTTCGTGAAAAGATGTTGGACAGTTTCGGCAACAACTCAGTTCGAATCCTTGAAATGGTAGTCGGACGCTCAATGTTCTATCTCACCAACTTCAAGTAACGCTAACCAGCTTACTGAAATAGAAAAAGGGAACCCTAGGGTTCCCTTTTTTAGACTTTCAGAAAAGTGAGCAGCGATGACCTGCTCAACTTATAGACCTAATTTAGCTTGTAAAAAACGGTCGATAACGGCGGCAAACGCAGCTCAATCGATGTGTCTAGCCCTTCGCTTTCTACAGATTCAATCTCAGCAGTCTGCTTCACTTCAAAACCGCTGCCTGCATAGTCGACAGAGTCTGTATTCAACAACAATGCGTATTCACCTTTTGCAGGAACACCTAAGCGGAAATGCTCGTGAGGCACTGGCGTAAAGTTAGACACTATCAATACTCGCTCACCAGATTCACTGATGCGCTCGTGCGCAAGAATGCTCGCTTCAGCAGAGTCCTGTAGACGCCATTCAAAGCCTTTCGGATCAAAATCAAGATCGTGCATTGCAGCTTCAGAGCGGTACAGATTGTTCAGGTCTTTCGTTAAACGCTGAACACCTTGATGACGCTCGTAATCCAGCAAAAACCATTGCAGCTGGTCGTCATGGTTCCATTCAGCCGTCTGACCAAATTCTGCACCCATGAAGTTCAGCTTCTTACCTGGTTGCGCATACATGTAACCCATATAAGCACGTAGGTTTGCCGTTTGCTGCCATTCATCACCAGGCATCTTGTTGTGGATAGAACCTTTACCGTAAACCACCTCATCGTGAGACAGAGACAATACATAATTCTCACTGTGTGCGTAAACCAGTGGGAAGGTAATCGTATCGTGGTGATATTTACGGTTGATTGGGTCTTCTTGAATGTAAGACAAGCTGTCGTGCATCCAACCCATGTTCCACTTAAAGCCAAAGCCTAAGCCGCCCATAAAAGTCGGTGCTGAAACACCAGGGAAAGCCGTTGATTCTTCAGCAATCGTCATCGCATTCGGAAAGTGTTTATACACTTCTTCGTTCATCCACTTAAGGGTTGCGATAGCGTCGTAGTTTTCGTTGCCGCCATCCGCATTCGGGATCCATTGGTCATGGCTACGCGAATAGTCGAGGTACAACATCGAAGCAACCGCATCAACACGGATGCCATCAATGTGGAATTGCTCGAACCAGTACAGTGCATTAGAAACTAAGAAACGACGAACATGCTCTTTGCCTAAATCGTAAATGTACGAGTTCCAATCTTGATGCCAACCACGACGTGGATCTGGATCATGGAATAATGGCGTACCATCGAAGTTTGCTAGGCCGTGATCATCACTTGGGAAGTGAGCAGGAACCCAGTCCAGAACAACGCCAAGACCCGCTTGGTGACATTGATCGACGAAGTATTTGAAATCATCTGGAGAGCCAAAACGGCTAGTCGGTGCAAAAAGACCAACAGGCTGATAGCCCCAAGAACCGTAGAATGGATGTTCTGAAACTGGCATTAGTTCAACGTGCGTGTAGCCAAGATCCGTTAGGTATGGGATTAGCTCTGCCGCAAGCTCGCGATAATTTAAGAATTCACCTTCAGCGTTACGCTTCCAAGAACCTGCATGCAATTCATAGAACGAAAGCGCTTCTTTGCGCTTTTGCGTTACCGGGCGATTTTGCCATTGAGTATCTTGCCACTGGTAACGAGCGTGATCGTAAGTTACAGATGAGAACGATGGGTATTGCTCAGAGTAGAAACCCCATGGGTCAGCTTTGTGTGGTAAGCCTTCGCCATTTGGTCCTTTTAATTCAAACTTGTATTGAGCGCCTTCTTCCAGTTCAGGAATGAATAAGCCCCACATACCGTAATCTAGGCGTTGCATTGGGTGGCGGCGACCATCCCAAGCGTTGAAGTTACCCACCAAGCTTACCGCAGTTGCATGCGGTGCGTACACCAAGAAACGCGTACCTGAAATCGTCTGTCCATCACGCTCTAGCGTAATAAACTGAGCCCCCATGTGATGATACATATCTTTCGGTGTATGAAGATCTTCATAACTCGCGTACAGATCGTGGTACTGGTAAGGATCATCGATGATCTGTTCTACGCCAGCCCAATCAACCGCAAGCTTATAGTGAGTAAAACGTAAGTCTCTCTCTTGCTTAAGAATGAAACCACTTTCACCCTCTCGCGCTAACTCAATACGAGGTTCCTTTCCAACAATCAACTCGACTTTATCTGCCCCAGGAATCCACACACGTAATGCACCTTGCTCAGAAGGTAGGTATGGCCCTAAAAACGCGAATGGGTCTGTGAAACAAGCCTGTGATAGTTGGGTATATATTTGTTTTTGCTTTGAAATCGAACTTAGTTCCAAAACGTTTCTCCCTAACCAAACATCCAAAAAACATAATGCAAAAATGCCCGCTATTAGTGCGGGCAATATAACGACGGTTTATTCTACCAGATGAGCATTCATTATTGAGTGACCGAGGTTGTAGTTTCGTACGGCGTAAGCAAAAAACCACCTAATTTCAAGTCACTCACGTCATTACTTACCGGCTTTTTCTCGAACGTCAGTCAGCTTAGAAGCGATACGATTAACGCCTTCGTGAGCAAATATTTCGTCCAAGTTCATTGATAGTTTACGACGCCAGTTAGGGTATTCATCAACCGTGCCAGGAATGTTTACTGGCTTGTCCATCTCTAGCCAATCTTCTAGCTGAACGCTCAGTAGTGTTGAACCACCAGCCGCTACGTGCAGTTGAAGTGCCTCAGCAAGGTAAGAGTCCATCGGTACTTGGCTCGCATCGCGGCCCACACCTTCTGGTAGGAAACCATGCCATGCTACTGAATCTAAGATACCTTGCTTGCACTCTAGGCGGTCATCGAACAAGGTTTCTAATTGTTCTGCATCTGGGTATAAGCCAATCTCTTGGCCCATTTTCAGGTCATCACAGTGCCAGAAGCCACGAAGCGTTGGCATATCGTGAGTACACAGTGCCGCCATCGATTGTGATGCGTAGTGTTTTGGTGAGATGAAACCACCGTCATCTTCTGATGTTTCGAAGAAGAACACTTTGTAAGAGTGCACGCCAGCATCTGCAAGGATGTCGACAATCTCATCCGGTACCGTTCCTAAATCTTCACCGATAACGCTACATTGGTAACGGTGAGATTCAAGCGCCAGAATAGACAGCATATCTTGTACTGGGTAGTAGATGTACGCGCCCTTAGTTGCGTTCTCACCCTTTGGAATCCACCACAAGCGCAGTAGACCTAAAACGTGGTCGATACGCAGTGCACCACAGTGCTTCATGTTCGCACGAAGTAGCTTGATGTAAGCGTCGTAGCTTGTTTCTTGAAGCACTTCTGGGTTTAACGGAGGTAGACCCCAGTTCTGACCCAAAGGACCAAGAATATCAGGTGGAGCACCAATGCTCGCATCCATCACTAGGTTGCCTTCGTCAGCCCAAGTCTCGCTGCCTGAATCTGCAACACCTACCGCTAAGTCACGGTACAGGCCAACAGCCATGCCCTTCTCTTCTGCAAGAGACTGTGCATCGTTGATCTGGCAATCTGCTAGCCATTGCAGGTACATGTACAGATGAACGTTTTCTAAGTTCTCTTTGATGTATTTCTGTGTCGCTGGGCTGTCGAATGTACGGTACTTCTCAGGGAATACCGGCCATCCCCACATGCCAGAATCTTCTGCATGCAGTTCACCATGTAGAGCATCAAACGCCGCTTGATGCATCAGGCTATCGCCACCCTCTTCTACGAAGGCTAAGAACGCTTGTGCACGGTCGCTGTTTTTGTCTAGATGACGAGTCTTAAATTCTGCGAATAGCAGAGGCAAGATGCTCATCTTAAGCTCAGACACTTCGGTGTAGTTTACCCAGTGTGCTTCACGCGCTTTTTGTAGACGCTGTTGGAACTCTGCGCTGCCGACTGTTTGTTGTGCTTCAGCACTTAATGCGAATTCAGGAACTGAACTCACATCAATGTATAAGATGTTCAACCAGCGACGAGAAGATGGGCTATATGGGCTCGCACCTTCAGGGTTCGCAGGGAACAATGAGTGAATGGGGTTTAGACCAACGAAGTCACCACCACGAGAAGCGATATCCGCAACAAGCTGTTTTAGGTCACCGAAATCACCAATACCCCAGTTATGCTGAGTTCTTAGGGTATAAAGTTGAACACTGGGTCCCCAAAGCTTTTTGCCTTGCTCGATTGGTGACTGCTTGAAACACGCTTTTGGCGTAATAATCAGTGTCATCTCGTAAGGCTTCTTACGGCGCTTACGGCTCACAATGAGCTTGTGATAACCCCATGCCAAATCACTTGGCAATGCAAACACTAAAGGGCCACCCTCGGCACGCTCATCACGAATGACTTGAGATTGAAGATAGCCTTCAAGTACCTCTCCTTGCTCGGTTTCTAAGCGCCAGCTGAACTCACTTTCACGAGCAGTTACACCTAGATTAAGCGCCACTTCTACTGGCTCTCCGTCACGCAAGACAAGAACTGGGTCTAGTACATCTTTTTTGTGTTTTTTTTCTGCTGACTTAAGCAGTGCATCATCGCTGCTTGTATCGTAGCCCAACGAAGCCAATAGAGACGTGATCGTCTCGTCTGATACTTGTGCTTCATCGCCCCACGCACTAACGTAACTGTCGGCAATGTTTGCCATTTCTGCGACTTGTTTTAATACGGTCTGTTCTTTCATCGCTCTCTCCGAAAACGTTCTGACGCTTTCTATTTTGTAGGGTTGTTAATTTAATTTTTACTAATCAATTAGCTTGTGACAATCGGTTTGTAAGCAGCTTGTTTATAAACGAAACCTTTAAGCCTTTCGTTTGCTCACAAGCTAATTGAGCCAAGGCAGAAACTGCCTTGGCTACTTTGGAAGTATTAACGGTTAACCGCTTCAAGTTTCCAGATGTTGTTCACGTAGTCGCGGATAGAGCGGTCTGATGTGAACTTACCAACCAATGCTGTGTTAAGAATTGCTTTCTTAGCCCAACCTGCTTGGTCTTTGTATTGCGTGCCCATGTCTTCGTGCGCTTTCACGTAAGATGCGAAGTCAGCAAGACATAGGTAAGGGTCACCACCGTCTAGCAGGCTATCAAACGTTGCACGTAGAAGGCCTGGTTGACCTGGAGTGAACTCATCGCCAGTCAGTAGGTCTAGAGATGCTTTCAGTAGTGGGTCTGCATTGTAGTAGTCGTATGGGTTGTAGCCTTGAGCTTTCAGAGCTTGAACACCATCAACGTCTAGGCCGAAGATGTAGATGTTTTCATCACCCACTTCTTCACGAATCTCAACGTTTGCACCATCCATCGTACCGATAGTTAGCGCGCCGTTTAGAGCCATCTTCATGTTGCCCGTACCAGATGCTTCTTTACCCGCTAGTGAGATTTGCTGAGAAACGTCTGCTGCAGGGATGATGATTTCAGCCATGCTTACACGGTAGTCAGGAATGAATACCACTTTCAGTTTGTTACCGATGCGAGGGTCGTTGTTGATCTTCTCTGCAATCTTGTTAACCGCGAAGATGATCTCTTTCGCTAGGTGGTAACCCGGTGCTGCTTTCGCTGCGAAGAAACATACGCGTGGCTCACACTCGAAACCAGGTTCGTTAAGAATACGGTGGTACAGAGATAGAATGTGTAGCAAATCTAGGTGCTGACGCTTGTATTCGTGAAGACGTTTGATTTGAACGTCAAAGATAGCGTTAGTATCTAGCTCGATACCCATGTTCTCTTGAACCCAATCAGCAAGGCGCTGTTTGTTTTCTTTCTTAACAGCCATGAATTCTTTTTGGAATTTCGCGTCTGTTGCAAACTTAGCGATGCCTTCTAGCTGCTCAAGTTTTGCTGGCCACTCAGTGCCGATCTTGCCAGTAATTAGCGTAGATAGGCCTGGGTTACAGAACTTCAACCAACGACGTGGCGTGATGCCGTTCGTTACGTTAGTCAGTTTGCCTGGGAAGATTTCGTTGAACTCTGGGAACAAGTCTTTCTTAACCAGTTGAGAGTGAAGCGCAGCTACACCGTTTACTTTGTAAGAGCCAATCACACATAGGTTTGCCATACGAACCATGCGGTGGAAACCTTCTTGGATGATAGAAAGCTTCGCTTGCTTCTCACCGTCACCAGGCCACATCTTGCGAACTTCTTGCATGAAGCGGTGGTTGATTTCAAAAATGATTTCCATGTGACGTGGAAGAAGACGGTTGATCAGTGATTCAGACCAAGTCTCTAGCGCTTCTGGAAGTAGTGTGTGGTTCGTGTAAGCGAACGTGTGAGCACTGATTTCCCATGCTTGATCCCAAGATAGACCTTTCTCGTCAATCAGGATGCGCATTAGCTCAGGAATCGCGATCGTTGGGTGTGTATCGTTAAGCTGAATCGTTTCTTGCTTAGGCAGATCTTCTAGAGAGAAACCTGCTGCTTCGTGACGACGTAGAATATCGCGAACAGACGCTGCTGAGTGGAAGTACTGCTGCATTAGGCGCAGAGTCTTGCCTTTCTCGTGGTTGTCGTTCGGATAAAGTACTTTAGTGATGTTACCTGCATCGATTAGCGAGTGTTGCGCTTCGAAGTAGTCACCGTTGTTAAAGCTTGCTAGTGAGAATGGTGCAATTGCCTGACATTCCCAAAGACGCAGCGGGTAAACCGTGTTTGACTCGTAACCTACGATAGGTAGATCCCAAGGCATTGCTTTCACTTCCATACCTGGAACCCAAGTACGTACTTCTTTACCGTCGATGAATTCAACTTCTACATGACCGTAAAAACCAATGTGTTGTGCTAGTTCTGGACGAGCCACTTCCCATGGGTAACCTTCAACACCGCGCCATGCGTCAGGTGCTTCTTGTTGGCGACCGTCTTGGAAAGACTGCTTGAATAAACCGTATTCGTAGTGAAGACCGTAGCCTACTGTTGGGTATTCTTGAGCGGCACAAGAATCCATGAAACAAGCAGCTAGACGACCAAGACCACCATTACCTAGTGATGGGTCACGTTCTTCTTCTAGAAGGTCAGTTAGGTTTTGACCTAGCTCTTCCATTGCATGAGTGATCTGTTCGTATAGACCCATGCTGATCAGGTTGTTACCTGTTAGACGGCCAATCAAAAACTCAAGTGATAGGTAGTTAACGCTCTTCGCGTTCTTAATTTTTTCGTCATTTTCAGTTTCTAACAGATCAAATGTTGTGAGTTCTGCTAGCGCACGCCCCATTGCTAGGTACCATGCGCGGCTATCTGCGTTTTCAATCGTTGTTGCGTAGGTTGCAGATAAATGTTTCTTAACACTCTCTTGGAATGACACTTTATCGAAAGTTTTTTGCTGAGTTGGTTTCATTTCAGAAATCTCGCTTTTAATAGTTCTAATTCATCTGTGACATATCGTGCATGGTCACCATAAACTAAACATCCTCCCGCTAATGCAACTGACTAGGAGTAGATGGGAGGGCGTAGGGGGCGTACCGACTTAGGGTTAGTGATCTGACTCTCATGTTCTGACTGCGAACAAAAACTTGGAGTGACTAAGATCACAAGCTCCCGTTCGATAACTTAACTTCAATTGATGTGACTTTTATTTAACCCATTTAAAGTCATTGCCAAATCTGAGTTTCAGATCACGAAAATAATTTCCAACTCTCATCTTTTGCATTGATTCCCGTGTAGGGATGAACGAAGTCACATTCACAAACCAACCCGCAACGTGAGCAAAGTCTCAAATAAAGGGCGTAGACACCCAAAAACATGCAGGAGTGCAAGGTTTCTAAGGAGGATCGTAGTCGGTAACGTTTGGCTTCACGTAATATGAGTAAAGACTTAAGTAATTAGGCTCATGTCATTGGAGTGCACTCAACGATAGATTGGGATATTCCAGAACATAGCCACGGAATAGGTGTAAAACTTCGATATGTGGATCCCTTCGAAACTGACTCGTCCCGGCCGCTTACATAATGCAATCCTACGACCTAGGGTTCTCGATCTGCTTCACAATGCAGATTGCTATAAGCTTGTGTTGTTCCGCTCTCCAGCGGGCTACGGCAAAACCACCATGGCTGCACAATGGTTGGTAGATAAACCTAATGTGGGTTGGTACAGCATTGATGATAGTGACAATGATGCCTTCCGCTTTATCAACTACCTACTTCAATCACTTAATAAAGCGACTCAAAATGCCTGTCCGAATGCCCAAAAACTGGCAGAAAAGCGACAGTTTTCATCGCTGCATTCTTTATTAAGTGAAGTATTTGCCGAGATGTCGGAATTCCATCACGAGTGCTTTCTGGTGTTGGATGACTATCACTTGGTCAACAATGACGACATCCACGAAGCCATGCGCTTCTTCCTCAAACACATGCCCGATAACCTAACGTTGGTTGTCACCAGTCGTGGTACGCCACCACTTGGTACAGCAAACCTGCGCGTTCGTGACTTAATGATCGAATTAGGTAATGACTCGTTGGCGTTTGATACCGAAGAAACCACACGCTTTTTCAACCAACGCGTAGCCGACGGCATTGATGACACCACGGCAGATAGCATTTGTAGTTATGTAGAAGGTTGGCCTTCTGCACTACAACTTATCGCGCTACAAGCACAACACCAAAAACGCACTCTTGCACAGTCCGCAGAGTCATTCTCTCACTTTAACCACGCCCATCTTTGGGACTACTTGGTTGAAGAAGTATTCGACCTGCTAGACAAAGAAACCCGACAGTTCTTAATGCAATGTTCTGTGCTTGATCACTTCAACGATGAGCTTGTGTGTGCACTTACACAGCGTGAAGATGCGTTAGGTATGATCGAATCACTCAACCGTTTTGGTTTGTTCATCTACCCGCTTGAAGGTGAAAAGAACTGGTATCGCTTCCATAACTTGTTTGGTGAATTCCTCGCACATGAGCGCCAAGCTCGAATTCCTCAGCAAGAAGCTGAACTGCATCGAAGTGCTGCAAAAGCGTGGATCAAGCAAAACACACCGCACCAAGCACTACGTCACGCACAGCGCGCTGAAGATCCAGAACTGATCATTCAAATCCTGACTGAACACGGTTGGCCGATGTTCAACCAAGGTGAGCTGTCGTCACTAGAGATGGCGATCAAGCAACTGACTACCGACCAACTTTACAGTGAGCCAAAGCTTTCGATGTTGCGTGCTTGGCTTGCACAAAGTCAGCACCGTTATGACCAAGTGGGTACTTTGTTGGAAGAGGCTGAGACTCAATATCAAGCTCGAAACATTGAACTCGATACTCAGCAGCAAGGCCAATACAACGCCTTACGCGCACAAGTTGCCATCAACAGCAATGAGCCTGAGAAAGCATTGGAATTGGCTGAGCTTTCGTTGAGTCAGTTGAACACCACCGTTTATCGTAGCCGCATTGTCGCAACCTCGGTTGTAGGCGAAGTGAATCACGTAATGGGTAACCTAAGCCGTGCGCTACCGATGATGCAACAAACAGAAAAACTGGCACGTCAGTATCAGGTTTACCATCAGGCCCTGTGGGCGATTCTGCAACAAAGCGAAATCTTGATTGCTCAAGGTTATGTTCAAGCTGCATTTGAGCTACAAGACAGTGCATTCAAATTGATTGAAGAACATCAGCTGCAATACGTACCTCTGCACGAATTCTTGCTGCGTGTTCGCGCTCAGATCTTCTGGTGTTGGAACCGACTAGATGAAGCGGAAGAGTGTTGCTACAAAGGCTTAGATATCCTTGGTCACCACTCTCCGAGTAAACACCTGCACAGCTATTCTATGTTGGCTCGTATTTCATTGAGCCGTGGTGAGATTGATAAAGCGTCGAAATTTATCGACCAGATTCAGCACCTATTGCGTCAATCGACTTACCACGTAGATTGGACGGCAAATGCTTCTCTTTCTTTGATTCTGTTCTGGCAAGTAAAAGGCGATAAAGAAGCGATACGTGATTGGCTGAGTGTGGCTGTTCGACCTGAATCGGCAAGTAACCACTTCTGCCAACTTCAGTGGCGAAACATCGTTCGTGCTCACATCATCCTTGAGCAGTATGAAGACGCAGAAGAAGCGCTGACTTTCCTTAAGAGTGAAGCCCAGCGTTCGCACCTGATTACAGACACCAACCGCAACTTGATCGTTGAAGCCGTGTTACGTACACAAATTAACGATGAAGACAGCGCACGAATACTACTCGAAGAAGCGCTTCATATGACTAACCAAACCGGTATGGTCGGTAACTTCTTGGTAGACGGTGGGACTATCGGGCATATCTTGGATAAGTTGAGCAACAAGCCAGGCTTAGGTGATTTAGAACGTCACCGCGCACAACAAATCATGAAAGATATTTCCGCGACCCAACGCAGCCGCTCGGTTCACTTCGATGAAGACTTTGTTGAGAACTTGGTTAATCACCCGAACATTCCTGAGCTTGTGCGTACTAGCCCACTCACCCAGCGTGAATGGCAAGTACTTGGTCTGATCTACTCAGGATTCAGTAATGAGCAGATCGCTCAAGAACTCGATGTAGCGGGTACCACAATCAAGACTCACATCCGTAACCTTTACCAAAAGCTCAACATTGCTAACCGTAAAGAAGCAATCAGCACAGCGGAGAACTTGCTGCAGTTGATGGGGTACTAAAACGGATTCGAGATTCGAGATTGATTCGAGATTGATTCGAGATTGATTCGAGATTGATTCGAGAAAACATAAGCTAGTCACCGATGGTGGCTGGCTTTTTTTTCATCTGAAGTTTAGAACCTAAAAATGTAGGAATGGGAAAAGTAAAAAGACGATCACCAAACGACAATCAAAAAAAATAGCCAACCGCAATAATCGCGATTGGCTCTATATATTTGTGAACAAATCATAAGTTCACTAACAACGTCAGTTGGCTAGGTGACCCTCGGCTTAAGAAGGGTCAATGTATATAATGCAGTTAGCGTGCCAACTTTTATTCGACGTTTTATAAGCCCTGCACCGCATAAAAACCATGAATTTGTCATGCGAATTGCAAAGTGCATTTGCATATTGCAACCAAGATGCAATATCGATAAGGGATCAGTTTCATCTCTGCTCTTAATGACAAATCACTAAGTGGTTGTTATCTAAATGTTAGGCAAATATTCACTTCAACTTATTGCCTTACAATTAATAGAGTAATAAAAGGTTCATCGCGGATT
>NZ_JBFRSC010000017.1:0-43164 GCF_041473335.1 Vibrio sp. 10N.222.55.C7 | reverse complement strand
CGATGAACCTTAAAAAAGGGATTGGTATCTCTACCAATCCCTTCACTACTTATTTATAAAGTAACGGCTCTTACTCTCTACAAGCTCTCAATTGCCTTTTGAACTGCAGGGCCAATCTGGCGCTTACGCGAAGTGACACCTTCCAAAGTCAGCATGTCACTTGTTGGTTCAGCGTTGAAAGCCGATTTGATGACTTGATAGTCGCTTTCATCCACCCACAATAAGTTCGCTTCTTTGTTCTTGGTATCTGTGATTGAAAAGAACAGATGGTCTAGCCCGTTCTCTTTTTTGTAAGTCTTCATTGCTGCTAGAAGATCGTCTTTACGGTCAATCAGTTGTTGAGCCATTAGTGTTTCAGCAACACCGATACCCACCTGTTTGCCACCGTACTTAAAGTTTTTGTAATCCAGCGTCAGAATGGTTTCAGATGAAAGGTGGCTAAGATCTGACTTAGCAACCAACATCTGTTGACCGAAGTCTTCGATATCTGAAATGCCTGCAACCTTCGCCAGCTTCTCTGCGTATTCACGATCATGATCTGTTGTAGTTGTTGATTGGAATACCACTGTGTCAGAAAGAATCGCACCCAAGCCAACACAAGCGAGGTGTTTAGGTAATGTCACATCGAGCTTTTCAGCATTGTCAGCCAGTATAGTTGCAGCTGAACCCCAACCTCGGATATCCATCTCGACAATCTGCGGGGTGTTAATTGGAGAGCCACCAATCGCATGATGATCGACCACTGCCACAATGGATGCTTGATCAATAGTTGGTGCTAATTGAGTCACTTGGTTGAAGTCAACCAGCCCCACTCGGTATGAAGAGTAATCTGTCTCTACACGTGGAGATTCTGCATTACAGTAGTTCAAGATAAACGTCGATTCAGGATTAATCGGCTCAGGCACTGTCGCCGTACCACCATAAATATGAGCCGCGAGCATCGCAGACATTACCGTGTCGCTGTCTGGGCTTAGGTGCCCTGTCCATACGAGATCTTCACTGTTTTCATTGGCAGATTGTTGCAAGCTAAAAGCAAAACTTGCTGAACTGAAAGACATAATTACGGCTGCAACGACAGGGGTTAGCTTCACGGGTATTTCCTTATTTAAATGCGATATAGAAGCCCATAAGCTAAACACCAAAAATTTCAGAACCGTGTAACTAATATTTCAGTTTTACTTCAGTAAGTAACTAAATGTAATTGCCCTTAGGCTTTCACTGTTAATCACACCAAAGCTCAACTTGGATTAGGTTAGCTTTTCATTATTTCACAATGAATTTCAATGAACCCTAATGATAAGAAAGCTAAGACACTGATTTATTGACCACATAACATCATCAACCCACATACTGAAAATAAGATAATCTTATTAAAAATGGATTATCGAAAGGCACAAAAAAGGCTGCAAAAGCAGCCTTATCGAGTAAGCATAAATATGCTATTCAATCATCGAGATCGAGGTTTTTTTCCTCCCCTTCCCGTTGCTGGTAAGGGAGCGGAGATGTACACCAAGGGGAGGTTAGGAGGGGATTCTAGTGTTTGTATCGAAAGGTGTTGCTGTCATCAATAATCTCAATTTTGACTTTTACTACGCCTTTCTTAACGTCACCAATTTGAGAAAATGCTTTGTGGGAAAGGTCAATCACTCGGCCTTTTACGTAAGGGCCTCTATCGTTAATTTTGACATCGACTGACTTGTTATTGGCTGTATTGGTCACTCTCACGATAGTCCCAAATGGCAAGGTTTTGTGAGCGGCTGTATAGGCGTTTTTATTATACGTTTCACCACTTGCCGTCAGTTTTCCATGGAATTTATCGCCATACCAAGAAGCCACTCCCACAAGCGCATGTGAATTGGCATAGCCCTTTGTTTTTGAAGTATCGACGGCCGCATGTGACGAGCATCCGGCAAGCAAAGTAATAAGAAAAGCGGCAAAGATAAGGTTTAGTTTTTTCATGCTATTTCAGTAGATCTTCTTCATGTAATGTTTATCTATTTTCATTGTAGTGCGGTTCAGCAGTATTGAACTGAGTATTATGAGTTCTCAGCGAAGGCTATCACTAGTGTGATTCCGCAATGTTTTCATGAAGCACGCTCGCTTCAGTCATATTCATGAAAGGTTTTATCTTCAAAACGTCAACTTTAACAATGCCTTAAAGTTGTTGATTTATTAACCACCACCACATGATGGAGCACTTAAAAAGCACACAAACAAAAAAAGGATTGGTATCTCTACCAATCCTCTTTAGGGGGTGTTTCGGTTTATCTACCTTATGGAAGGTAGTAACGCGATTACTCGTAATCAGTCGCGTACGTGTCTTCGTATGTGTGCGAGTAGAACTCGAACAGGTTGCCAAACGGGTCTTCTAGGTAAACCATTTGTGCTTGTTTTAGTTCGTCTTCTGGGTGGTAGCGCATGATGTCCATACGAACCTTACCGCCAAACTCTTCAACACGCTTAATCGCTGAATGAAACTGCTCTTTTGGAAGCTGCAGACAGAAGTGGAAAATGCCCAGGCGAGAGAAATCAACGTTGTGACGCTCTTCACGGTCAACCATTTCGAACATCTCAACACCGATACCATCTGAAGTGACTAGGTGAGCAATGTTGAAACCTTTAAAGCCTTCACCAAATACTGCAATACACATGCGGCCGATTGCTGATTCGCGCTCTTCCATCACTTTAGTGTTGTTCATTACGATTCTTAGACCTAGCGCTTTTGTGTAAAACTCGACTGCTTTGTCCATGTCGCCAACCATGATGCCTACGTGATTCATTTTCATAACTTTCTCCAAATTCTCTTTAATTCTGTATTTTTCGAAGACTCGCTTCGGTGTTTCGTTTCGATGGAGAGAGTATATGGAGATACGACGATTAACTGAAATTATCATAATTTATATTAATGATAATTTTATGTTATTTACCAAGTTAAGTGAGATGCCAACACGTCACACAATAAGTTAAAGTTGAGAGCCACATATGTCATGTGGCTCTAGTTAAACATCCTTAGTTCAGCACGAAGAAGCCCGTTACGCTTTACTGGTCTGTACGACGTTCGAAATCTGCTTGGCTTTTGTTTCAGGCACCAAAGACATCAACCCGGTAGTCACAAGCGCGGCAATACCAGACATGGTTACAGGTGAGCCAAATATGCTTTGCACTAGCTTGGGCGCTTCTTTCAATAAATCCGGCACTAGCATCACCCCAAGCCCTAAGCCTAGTGAGATGGCAATCGTCATAATTCTGCGGCGATCCAGTTTTTCATTGGCGATGATTTTGATGCCCGCCGCAGCAACCGTACCGAACATCACTAATGTCGCCCCGCCCAATACTGGCTTTGGAATCGTCATTAAAACCGCACCTAAGATGGGAAATAACCCTAACAGAAAAAGAATCGCGGCAATGAAGTAGCCGATGTAGCGACTCGCGATCCCCGTAAAATGGATCACACCGTTGTTCTGGCTGAAAGTCGTGTTCGGAAAAGTATTGAATACCGCTGCGATGAGCGAGTTCACACCGTCACCTAGCACGCCAGCCTTGAGTCGATTGATGTATTTTGGCCCCTTAACTGGCTGCCCTGAGAACATACTGTTGGCGGTAAGGTCACCCGTGGTTTCAATAACGGTAATCAAGTAAATAAAAGCGATAGGCAGGAAGGCTTGCCAATCAAAAGCGAAGCCATATTTAAATGGGACAGGAATACTCAATAGCGGTTGAGAAGCAAAAGAAACCATAGACGCTTTACCCATCAAAATGGCCACGCCCCAGCCAACTACCAACCCAACTAAAATCGACGACAACCTAACCATATTATTGTTGCTCAGGTTAAGCGCGACTATGGTTCCGAGCACAATCGCACCCAGCATCAGATTGCTTCCAGAGCCAAAATCTTCGGCGCCAACACCACCAGCAATATCTGTGACGCCAACTTTAATCAAAGAGATACCAATCGTGGTGATAACGATTCCGGTCACAACGGGCGTGATCACCACTTTCAGCTTTTCGATAAAACGCGATAGGACAATTTCGACAAACGCACCGAAGAAGCAAACACCAAAAATGGTCGCCAGCATTTCATCCGGACCACCGCCATTCGCTTTAACAAGGAAGCCCGCACCTAATACAGATCCTAAGAACGCAAAGCTGGTTCCTTGGACACAGATCATCCCTGCGCCAACTGGCCCTATTTTTCTAGCTTGTATAAAAGTGCCAACCCCAGACACCATCAGTGCCATGCTGATCAAATAAGGGATGTGTTCACCCAACCCTAAAACACCGCCAATAATGAGCGTGGGTGTGATAATTCCAACAAAGCTGGCTAATACATGCTGCAGCGCCGCGTAACTGGCTGCTTTGACTGATGGTCGATCGTCTAATCCGTAGATCAATTCACTGTTCTGTTCCATGTGACTTCCTTTATGTATTTTTTATTGTATACAATTTACATAAAGACAATAGAGCAACATATATGCCAATGGTTTAACATCATACTTATCAATCAGTTAAGTTTCATCTCTAGCCAATGCTGCACTATAGAGCAACACAGTCGGCTTGTTTTAGTGCAACGAAGAACACACAAAGCACTCGTTTGCTCTAGTTTACTCGTTACCTCTAACCAAATACCGCAGACACAAAAAAAGGATTGGTATCTCTACCAATCCTCTTTAGGGGGTGTTTCGGTTTTCTACCTTATGACAGGTAGATAACACTATTACTCGTAGTCAGTCGCGTAAGTGTCTTCGTATGTGTGCGAGTAGAATTCGAACAGGTTGCCAAACGGGTCTTCTAGGTAAACCATTTGTGCTTGTTTTAGTTCGTCTTCTGGGTGGTAACGCATGATGTCCATACGGACCTTACCGCCAAACTCTTCAACACGTTTAATCGCTGAATGAAACTGCTCTTTTGGAAGCTGTAGACAGAAGTGGAAGATGCCTAGACGAGAGAAGTCAACTTCGTGACGCTCTTGGCGCTCTTTCATTTCGAACAGCTCAACACCGATACCATCAGATGTTACTAGGTGTGCAATGTTGAAGCCTTTAAAGCCTTCACCGAACACAGCGATACACATGCGGCCGATTGCTGATTCGCGCTCTTCCATCACTTTGGTGTTGTTCATTACGATTCTTAGACCTAGAGCTTTCGTGTAAAACTCGACTGCTTGGTCCATGTCACCCACCATGATGCCTACGTGATTCATTTTCATAACTTGCTCCAAATTCGTTTTAAATTCTGTGCTTTTCGAAGTCTAGCTTCGGTGTTTCGTTTCGATGGAGAGAGTATAGGTACATGCGTTAATTAACTGAAATTATCATAATTTATATTAATGATAATTTTTTGTTATTTACAGTTTGATATAACAACTCAACTCACGCAAAGAAACCATACCGAACCCTACCTACATAGACACATAGATACACACACCAATAGAGATAAGCCCAATGTAGAGAACAACCTAAAGAGCATAGCTACTTAAATTGGGAGTTGTTGATGTTTGATGGCTTTTGTTAATTGTTTTTGTTGATAGCTTTTACCGATAGCCTTTTCCTTTCGAAGATAGGATTCGCCTATTGAATCTATAGAAATGTCCGATTTCACTAATTTTCGGTGGCAATGCAATATATCTACATCGACGCGGGATAGCGTTAAACACTATAAATTAGAAAGAGAGTCAAATCATGATCAACACAGAAATCAAACCATTCAACGCAACAGCATTCAAAAACGGCGAATTCGTAGAAATCACTGAGCAAGACGTTAAAGGCAAGTGGGCTGTATTCTTCTTCTACCCAGCAGACTTCACGTTTGTATGTCCAACTGAGCTAGTTGACCTACAAGACAAATACGCAGAGCTTCAATCTCGCGGCGTAGAAGTTTACTCAGTATCAACTGACACTCACTTCTCTCACAAAGCATGGCACGATACTTCTGACAAAATCGGCACTATCGAATACTTCATGGTAGGCGACCAAACTGGCAACATCACAAATAACTTCAACGTTATGCGTGAAGGTCAAGGCCTTGCAGACCGTGCAACGTTCCTAATCGACCCTGAAGGCGTTATCCAAGCAATGGAAATCACAGCTGAAGGCATCGGCCGTGACGCAGAAGACCTACTACGCAAGGTTAAAGCAGCACAATACGTAGCCGCTAACCCAGGTGAAGTTTGCCCAGCTAAATGGAAAGAAGGCGAAGAGACTCTAGCTCCATCTCTAGACCTAGTAGGCAAGATTTAATCTAAGCCTAGCTAACAAGAATAGCTAAACGGTTCTACAGGCGCGCTTCGGCCCCCTCCTAAAGGGCAGTCGCGCGCCACCCTTTCAAAACATAAACACCACAATATTTGCCGACTTGCGCCCCCTTTTTATTTTCCTTTTTCAGCAAGAAGGTATTGGTCAATACCAAGACACAGAATTTAAGAGCAGGCACGATTATGTTAGATCAAGCAATGAAGCAGCAGCTAAAAGCATACCTAGAAAACCTAAAAACCAATGTTCAGTTAGTCCTTAGCCTGGATGGCAGCGACACCGCAAACAAACTTCAAGATCTGGCGAGTGATATCGCTTCTCTCACTGACAAAATTGAAGTGACTCGCGATGATAGCGCAAGCACTCGCAGCCCTATCATGCAGGTGGTGAACCAAGAGAAAGGTACAGCGATTGGCTTCGCAGGTTTACCGATGGGTCACGAGTTCACCTCACTGGTACTGGCACTGCTTCATAGTGGTGGTCACCCTATCAAGCTTGAAGCTGACGTAATCGAGCAAGTAAAAGAATTAGATCAAGAGCTTAATGTCGAGATTTTCATCTCGCTATCATGCCAAAACTGTCCAGAAGTAGTTCAAGCGTTCAACATGATGTCGGCGATTAATCCTCTGATTAAGACAACCATGATCGACGGCGCAGCATTTCAAGACGAAGTGAAGTCTCGCGACATCATGGCAGTACCGAGCGTATTCATTAACGGTGAGCTATTTGGTCAAGGCCGTATGTCACTGGCTGAAATATTGAACAAAGTCGATTCAGGCGCAGCAGAAAAGAAAGCGGCAAACCTAAACCAACAAGCACCGTTTGATGTATTGGTTGTAGGCGGCGGCCCTGCGGGTTCTTCAGCGGCAATTTATGCGGCACGTAAAGGCATTCGCACTGGTGTTGTTGCTGACCGATTCGGTGGTCAAGTGATGGATACCATGGCGATTGAAAACTTTATCTCTGTGAAAGCGACAACTGGCCCTAAGTTAGTGGCAAGCCTTGAAGAGCACGTAAAAGAGTACGGTGTTGAAGTAATGACTGAGCAGCGCGCTGCAAACATCATTGCGGCAGAAGACACAGAAGACGGTTACATCCATATTGAGTTAGAAAGCGGTGCAACACTGCGAGCTCGTACGGTGATCACCAGTACTGGTGCGCGCTGGCGTGAAATGAACGTTCCGGGTGAGCAAGAGTACCGCAATAAAGGTGTCGCTTACTGCCCACACTGTGACGGTCCTTTGTTCAAAGGTAAGAAAACAGCGGTTATTGGTGGCGGTAACTCAGGTATTGAAGCGGCTATCGACCTAGCAGGTATCGTGGAACACGTAACTGTGCTTGAGTTTGCGGACACACTGCGCGCTGACCAAGTACTTATCGACAAAGCGAACGCAACACCAAACATCGAAATCATCAAGATGGCACAAACAACGCAAGTGATTGGTGATGGCAACCGTGTAACCGGTCTGGAATACAAAGACCGCAACACCAATGAACTTAAACAGATTGAACTCGCAGGTATCTTTGTTCAAATCGGCCTGATGCCAAACAGCGAATGGTTGAAGGGTTCGAAAGTTGAGCTCTCACCACGCGGTGAAATTGAAATTAACGCTCATGGCGCAACATCAATGAAAGGTGTGTTCGCAGCGGGTGACGTAACAACCGTACCTTACAAACAGATCATCATTGCGATGGGTGAAGGTGCAAAAGCAAGCTTAGGTGCATTTGACCACCTAATTCGTAACTCAGCTCCAGTTAAAGAGGCAGAAACCGCTTAATCTTTACACTGAAAAGCTTAAAGCTTTTAACTCAAGTTCCTTAAATATTTGTTAACTTAATTCTTTACTGTTAACGACTTAGTCGACATTTAGACGCCACTCCTATGGATTTAGGAGTGTTTTTTTTCTTTGTGATTTACGCCGGTTGATAAAGCATAAAGGCAACCACCATCGCTAAGCTTCCGCCCAAGCAACGGTTCACAAACATCATCTGTTTTGGTGATTGCAGTAGCTTTTTAAGCATAGTGCCGCAATACGCCCACACCAACATGCACGGTACACCGGTAATCACCATACCCGCGGTAATGGTCACGACTTGAATCAAGTAATCTGCATTCGGAGTGATGAACTGCGAAAACACGGTTAATGACGCTATCCAACCTTTAGGATTTAACACCTGCACCAACACACCCGACACAAAGCCTGAACGATTGTCGGTGGTGCTTTCTTCGATTTGCATATTCGCAATCGACCACGCCATGAACAGCAAATAAGCCGCACCCGCGTATTTCAAAATGCTGTATAGCTCTGGGTAAAGGGTAAATAGGCTCACCAAACCGACACTAGAACCCGCCAGTACGATGATGATGCCAACAGCGTTCCCAGAGATAAAAGGTAAAGTCGCAGCAAATCCATAACGACTTGAAATCCCAAGTAATGCGATATTGCCTGCCCCAGGGGTAATTGCAATTGATGTTGAAAATAGCAAGAACGCCAGCATTAATTGAGAGCTCATTTCCTCTCACTCCTAATAAGTAAAGTATTTATAGAGAGAGAGTTTACAGATTCGACTAGGAATTAAATTGCTATATAGGCTAATATTAATCCAAATTTGAGCAAGACTTTTCTAAAATAGCCATGAAACAGAAAGAATCCACCAAAGAAGTGTTAGATGACACAGATATCGCCATCTTAGAGCATATCCAGCAAGACGGACGCATGAGCAACAGCAAGCTCGCAGAGAAGGTCAACCTCAGCGAAACCCCATGCTGGCGTCGTTGGAAACGCATGGAGGAAACTGGCTATATCGATGGTTACGCCGCTAAGCTGAATCGTAAGAAATTAGGCTTTCATGTGGCTGGTTTTACCCTTGTAACACTAGGCAATCATGAAGTTGAAAACACAGAACCGTTCGAAGAGTTTGTCGCGGTAACCGATTGGATTCCAATGTGTCACTGCATTGCAGGCGGCGCCGATTACATGGTGCAAGTGTTGGCGAAAGATTTAGAAGAGTACTTTGAGCGTATTAGCTCGATTCGAAGAGTGAAAGGCGTGAGTGCGATTCAGTCCAACATCTCAGTAAAAGAGTTGAAAAACAGCTATCAGCTTCCTCTTGAGGACTAGTTCACTTCTTCTGATAGCCTTTTTCTTTTAGCAAAACAAAAGCCCAACACCCTAGGTTTCTAAAACTTAGGGGCTGAGCTTTGTTTATTTAGGTTCTGGAAGTGAGTGTACGCTAATTCCCCACACCACCGGTATTGTCTGGCTGAGTTTCTGGCGTCTTAGGTGGCCACTCTTTGAAGGTCGCTAGGTGTTGCTGTACCGCCGCTTGAGCAGGGCCAAATGCCCACATCTTCTGCCCCATCCATTTCAAGTACATACCCGACTCTTCAGCTGCTCGCTCGTAAGGATCACGACGCAGGTTGAACAGCAATGGCGCGTTAAGTTCTTCTTTCGGGCCACTCCAACCGTGATTCTGAACCACGAAATGCGCCTTCCAATCTCCTACTCGAACCGCTTGTAGCTTATCTCGTTCGTAGTAGTAAATCTCTTTACGATTCGACTCACCTTTTTCCGTCAACATATCGACTTGGTTATAACCATCGAGGTGTGCTTTAAAGCCATCGTGACCTTTTAGCATTTTCTCTTTCAGATCGGCAGGGCCACCCGCAGCTGCAACAAGTGTCGGTAGCCAGTCCATACCATCAAAGATGCCGTTACCCACACTACCCGCTGGAATCTTACCTGGCCAACTAACGAGAGCTGGAGCACGAACGCCACCTTCCCACGTAGTGCCTTTCTCACCGTGGTATGGTGTCATACCACCATCAGGCCAAGTCATGATCTCTGGGCCGTTATCGGCAGTGAAAATGATGATGGTGTTGTCAGCAATACCGAGTTCTTCCATCTTCGCCATCATCTCACCGACGTGATCATCAAGATCTTTCATGACCACTTCTTGGAGTCCCCAACCGTTTTGACCGAGCATCGCTTCGTATTCAGGTGACAGGTGCGTCCAAACGTGACCGCGTGATGGACAGTACCAAGTGAAAAATGGCTTATCCGCTTCAACCGCCCTTTCGATGAAGTTGATCGCGTGCTTATTTACTTCATCATCTAGTGTGCGCATACGCTCGATAGTTAGCGCGCCATCGTCTTCAATGGTTTGTCCGCCTTTGCCATCGGATTTCGCGTAAATCACATTGCGAGGCGCAAAAGCATCCAACGAACCGTCTTTTGGCCAGTCTGGATCTTCGGTGTATTCCATCGCATTCAGGTGATACAACCAGCCCCAATACTCATCGAAGCCGTGCATTGTTGGTAAGAATTCATCACGGTCACCCAAGTGGTTTTTACCAAACTGACCAGTCACGTAACCCATGGTTTTGAGAATTTCTGGTAGTGTTGGCGTATCCGCATGCAGCCCAACAGGCCCACCCGGTAAGCCCACCGTGTGCATACCCGTTCGCACTGGTAACTGCCCCGTTAAGAATGCAGAGCGCCCGGCCGTACACGATGGCTGCGCATAATAATCTGTGAGTAGCATGCCCTTTTCAGCAATACTATCGATGTTTGGTGTTTCACTACTCATCACACCATTGTGATAAGCACTCAGGTTTGAGATCCCAATATCATCCGTGAAGATAACAAAAATATTCGGTTGCTCTTGTGCTGACCATGCCGATAGCGAAAAGCTACTCAACACACTCATCACAACAAGGTGGAAAATCCTTTTCATAGAATGTCCTTATACTGTTTCAGATTGCTCTTTATGAATCATTTTTAAACCAACTAAACCAAAGCCCAACTCCAATATTAGATAAACAAAAAGTAGCCAATGCGGCATGCCATCCACCACCAAACTGATGACTCGTCCGGCAGCTAAACCCAACATGAATACCACCAAACTATAGAGCGCTGGCAGTCGATACTTTTTGAACAGTGCGCCAAACACCCAAAACAACGCCAGAGCCAAATAAAGCCCCATCACTGCACGAAAGATATGAGTAACGTTGATGGGTGTGGCGTCGATACCAAATAGATAGTCAAGAGAGACTACGGGGGCATAACCATAAGACAGTGCAATAGGTGTTAAACCTAAAACTGCAACGAACAAGAAAATACTCTGTGGCTTCATACCCTAACTCTTTTAACTTGGCTCATTTCAAAAAACATAGTCTACAATCAGCAATATACAAGTTGCATATATGAAAATTGCCCCCCGCAAGGCACATTCATAAACTTGCTACTTCACACAAAAGATAAGGATATCGATATGGCTAAATGGCGTTACCTAATCGCATCAGTATTAATGGCTAGTTCAACCGTAAGTGCGCAAGAAGCAAGTACACCGATGGATACAAAAAAGTGGCAACATAGTTTCGAAATCTACGCGCTCGCACTCAATATTCGTGGAGACAGCACCATTGGTAATTTGTCAGCAGATGTTGATGTTGATCCTTCATTCATCATGGATCATCTTGATATGACCGCAATGGTGCGTTTAGAGGGTGACTATGACAATCAATGGGGCTATTACATTGACTACAGCTTCATGAAACTAAGCGGAAAAACAAACTCGGTATTAGGATCCAACGCAGAGTTATTAAGAGGCAACCTTGATATCCGACAAGGTGTTTTAGATGTGAAGGGTTTTAAGCGCTACCAATACGATTTTGGCACGATTGATTATCTGTTTGGGCTTCGTTGGTGGGATAACGACATTGATACCAAGCTTTACGGTTCAGGTGGTAGGTTAAGTGTCGACCGATCACTTGATGAAGATTGGGTTGACTACCAAGTAGGTGTGAGATGGATAACGCAGATCAATAAGGATTGGAAGTTTCACGCAACCATTGATGCAGGGCTTGGTAGTGACACCAACTTTACCTCATCTCTGTTAACTGGCGTGCGATACCAGATAAACAGTTGGTCTGACTTAAATGTTGCCTACAAATCGACCTGGGTTGATTACGAAAACAAGGGGACCTTTGAATACGATACCGCATCGCAAGGGTTCCTGATTGGTTGGGCTGCTCATTTCTAGTCAAACAATAAGAGGTAAGCCTGATATCGTTAGGCTTACCTGACAATGTCAATCTTTCAAGAGTTAATGCCGGTTTTAACTAACGAACAAGCAAAACTACCCATCAACGACCTAGTTATTCACAGTGTTTGGAACTACGCACTCTTTCTTCATGATAGTTAAGCCGGCCTCGAGAGTTTCTGTCCAAGCTTGTTCGACGCTTTCATCGTAGTGAGGGTCATATTTTTTAACTGTATTGAGTAACGAATTGAACCACTCGTTGAGCTCAATCTCGGAAATATCCAGCCCTAGGTCTTTATGCCTTTTACCCAATTTCTTTACTGAGTTACGCACGCTTGGTAGACCAGCAGAGTTATAGATAAGAATGATCGAGGCTTTAAGCATCTTGGTTTGTTGCTCTAACCCTATATTTTCAAAACGTTCTGAAAACCTTGGGTTATGCTCGCAAAAATCAGCCAAAAACGTTTCGAGAAATTCTTGGTCAATCCGGCAGCGCTCAAAACTTTCATAAAACAGTTCGTTCGGTTTCATCTAGCCAGTCCTTTGCAAAATTTTGAGTTATCGGGAAGCTAACAAGTCCAGAGCCGCAACTTAGCCAACTCCGAACCATCAATATGATCTAAGTATACGCCACTGTGGCATAAAATGAACGATGGCATAACGTAAACTACGGCATAAAGTGCGTTGCACAAATCTTGTTTCCATCAGGATCGCGCAAATAAGCCATGTACAAGCGACGCTCGTCAGAACCTCTCGCTCCGGGGCCATTTTCAATGCTGGTACCGCCATTTTCGACGCCAACTCGATGCCACTCATCTACAACTTCAGGAGAAGACGCAAGAAAACCCACCGTCATGCCGTTGCCGTGAGTCGCAGGCTGACCATCAATCGGCTTCGTTAAGCCCAACACACCTGTTTGACTAACGTAAACACAGCGCCCTTTAGAATCAACAGAGCCTTCGCTATAACCAAGCACTTTCATGATTGGGTCATAAAAAGCCTTCGCGCGTTCAATATCTTCGGTACCGAGAAAAACATGGCTGAACATAACTAACCTCTTCTTCTATTGAAAGAACAACCTAAACTAGACCTATAATTCGTGTTTGTCTAGGCACGCTATTCGGTCACAACTGTTGCTTAACCCATTGAGCAAACACCTGAAACTTAGTTCGTTGCTCCATGCCTTTCGGGAACTCAGTTAGTCTGTTCAACAATTCGTTGTGCGCCCTGCCCTTGGTCATGCAAGATATCATCAGGATTTAGCAAGTTGCACTTTTGCATACTCAAGCATCCGCAACCGATACAGCCGGTTAAGTTCTCTTTTAGCGATTTAATCTGCGCCATTTTGCTGTCGAGTTGACCCTGCCACTTCTTAGCAACCCGCTCCCAGTCTCGCTTAGTCGCGGTATGGTTCATCGGCAGTGTCGATAATTCTTCGGTGATCTCTTCCAGCGTGAAGCCTATCGACTGCGCGACTTGTATCAAAGCAATTCTTCTCAACATCGCCGACTGATAACGGCGCTGATTTCCGTTAGTACGAATTGAAGCAATCAACCCCTTGGTTTCGTAAAAACGTAACGCCGAAGGAGCCACGCCACTGCGCTCAGCCAACTGGCCTATGGTGAGGTATACGATGTTTCTCATTACGACACTATCCTTGAGATCATAAATATTTAAAGCTTACTTTAACTTTAGAGTAGCGACCTATTGTTACCTTAACCAATTAATGTCCTTAAACTTTGACAACGGGCGCAATGAAAAGCAATCGTGAACATGGCTGCTTTGTTTTATTGTGGTGTTCTCGCTCTCTAAATCTGACTCATGATCGATTTCAGGCTCTCGGCCATTTCGGCATTGATGATCTCACCCGTTTCTACATTAAAGTTGTCGTAGAAACTTGGCACCGACATCGACCCCTTCACATCTGCATCAAAGTAAGGTGCCGAATTTACCGCAGACGACAACACAGAGTTTGCGCCGCCTGGGCCTGGTGATGTGGAGAGCATCACAACAGGTTTGCCTTGGTACACTTTCATGTCGATTCGTGATGTCCAATCAAACACATTCTTAAAGGCTGCGGTGTATGAGCCGTTATACTCTGCAAAAGAAATGACCACAGCATCTGCTTCGCCAATCTTGCTAAAAAAGCGTTGAGCGTGTTGATGAACACCTGAATCTTGCTCTCTTTTCTCGCTGTAAATTGGCATCTCGAAATCATTAAGGTCGAGCACCTCGACTTGCGCGCCTTCGACTAAACCTGCGGTGTACGCTGCAAGTTGTTGATTAATTGATGTTGTACTGTTGGTCGCGCCAATCGCTAATACTTTCATTGTTGATCCTTGTTCATTTTTCTCACCTTTTTGCACTCATGACTTCAATTACGGAGCTCAAAATTCATAACTGAAGATTCGTAACGTCTGTTTGATAACATCAAAACCTGCACTAGGCGACAAGGTGATAGATTGTGTTTTTAGATTGGGGATGATGATAAAACCTCAAGTTAACTTGAGGTAAAGCGATATTTTCAAAATATAGGAAATAGTTTAAAAACACTTATAAAGCAGTTGATTATGAAAGGTTTAACATAGGTTGGCATTACACAGGAAAAAGTCAGCACACCCAAAATACATTGAGTGTGCTTTATCGAAGTATTATTTACTTAAAGTGATTTAATGGACAGACACCAGAGTAAGCGACACCGGATAGCTCGGCCATTTCGCGATTCCATGTTGCCAAATCATGAGGGTTAAATTGATTCAAATGATCATGCCCACATGCCCTCGCCATCACTTGCATTAATTCTGTCGAGGCTTCAAAGAAGTTCTTAAGCTGGTTCGATGCTTTCTCGACATTCAAACGCTGACGTAAATCGGCTTTTTGAGTTGCAATACCAGCAGGGCAATTATTGGTGTTACACATTCTCGCCGCCACACAACCTATCGACTGCATGGCACTGTTTGAGATAGCGACACCATCAGCACCAAGCGCCATCGCTTTTACGAAATCCATCGGCACGCGCAAGCCGCCCGTGATGATCAATGTGACTCTGTCACTGACCCCTTGTTTATCGAGATACGCTCTAGCGCGAGCGAGTGCTGGAATAGTGGGAACACTGATATGGTCACGGAACATTTCTGGCGCCGCCCCTGTACCGCCACCACGCCCATCTAAGATGATGTAATCGGCACTGGCATCAAGCGCGAACTGAATGTCTTCTTCGATGTGATTGGCACTTAACTTAAAGCCAATCGGGATACCGCCTGTCACCTCTCGAACACGGTCGGCGAACTTTTTAAAATCCTCGACCGTGTTAAGGTCGACAAAGGTGGGTGGAGAAATCGCTGCCGTGCCCGCTTCAATGCCACGCACCTCCGCGATCTTGCCTATGTTCTTCGCGCCCGGTAAGTGCCCGCCCGTTCCGGTTTTGGCACCCTGCCCGCCTTTAAAGTGGAAGGCTTGAACGTTTTTGAGCTTAGCTTCATCGTAACCAAACTGAGCACTGGCTAATTCATAAAAGTAGCGAGAGTTCGCCGCTTGCTCTTCGGGTAACATACCGCCCTCACCGGAGCAGATACCCGTCCCTGCGAGTTCGGCACCTTTCGCCAATGAGACTTTTGCTTCTTCAGATAGCGAGCCAAAACTCATATCAGACACAAACAAAGAGATGTCCAATTTGAGTGGCTTCTTCGCTTTGGGGCCAATAATCAGTTCAGTTCCAACGGGCACATTCTCCAGCAAAGGCTTGGTGGCCATTTGCGCGACCATCACTTGAATATCGTCCCAGTGAGGCAATAGATGTCTTGGAACGCCCATGGAGGTCATTGGCCCATGATGTCCAACCTTGGATAAACCATCACGCGCCAGTTGATGAATAAACTCGACGGTAGGTTCTTCTTTGGTTGCGCTCGCAGCTGGCGACAAATCTGGCGCAGCCGCTTGAATGTGAACCTCCGGGCCTTCTTGCCCAACTTGTTCCGCTGTGAACTGTTTATGAGTGCCATCGCAGAAAGGAAGGTTGTTGGAATACTTACAGCGACAAAGGTAGGCGTCTCCGCTCTCTTCGGCGACAAAGCTTTTCGGTTTGAACCCCGTACCAGCATGAGAACCGTCACAAAACGGTTGGCTTTTCGATTTCCCGCAGGTACAGAAGTAATACTCTTCTCCCTCTGTCAGCTCGATTTTGACGGGTTTGTTATCCGCGATTACTGGACTCTTCATAGTTCGTTCACCTTTTCTTTTTTATGATTTGATGACTGAAGCGATGACTTGCTCGCAAGAATAAAGTAAAGGTGAGATACGCGGCTAATTCAATAAACGGATGAAGTAAAGCGACTCCAGTCGAAAGCCTGAATCACCATCAAACCGATAGCCATCGTGCTGATATTCATATCTTGGTTTTATGCCTCAACAATATCTATTCTGTCTAAATAATGGAAAACCACTTTTAAAGACCAACACCAAGGCTCTCATCATTAACTCAAGTTTTAAGTTTGTAGGGTTAGATCAGACAAACTGAAATTTTGTTATATAAAAATTGAGCTAGAATTATCTCAGCTTCCAAAGGTAAGCCAGAAATACAAACGGCAGTACGACAATTAATTTCAGCTGAAATAGGTAAACACTTTAACCTTTCCAGCAACAAAGAGAGAAATCATGAAAAAATCATTCAAGAAAGGCCGCATAAGCGGACTTGTTAGTATCGCATTGTGCCTAGGTGCGTCAGGTGCTTTTGCCGCGGATTACGACCTAGTTATCGAGAATGGACGAGTGATGGACCCTGAAAGCATGCTGGATGCTGTATTAAACGTCGGGATCAAAGATGGTCAAATCATCAAAATCACGGCAGAAAAACTCGACGGTGATGAGACAATCGATGCAACAAATCAAGTGGTTGCCCCAGGTTTCATTGATACCCACTTTCACTCGCTAGATGGTTTATCTATCAAGCTTGCAGCCCTAGATGGTGTAACAACGGGTATGGATCTGGAAGTCGGTGCGATTCGCGTCGGTGAGTGGTATGAAGAAAAAGCGGGTAAATGGCCACTGAACTACGGTACTGGTGTCAGCCACGAAGGAGCTCGTCTTCAAATCCTAGATCCTGAAGTGAAAATTACAGGCCCACATGATGCAACTACGATTCTTGGCTCGCTTCGAACTGAAGCGGCTAAAGACGGTGTGAGTGGCTGGTCTGAGACCAAAGCTGATATCGAGCAGATGAACCAAATCCTTTCTGTTCTTGATCAAGGCTTTGCAGAAGGTGCATTGAACCTAGCTTCAACAACCGCTTATATGAAAGATGGTTTGACGGCATTTGAGATGTACGAGTCCATGAAAGTCGCAGCAAACTGGGACCGATTTGTATCATCACATACCCGTTTTCACGCTAACCCTTCAAATCCAGAAGCACAGCTGGGTTTTGACGAAATCTTTACCAATGCGATGCTTCTCGACTTACCATTTTTGATGCTCCACAACAACGACTTCGGTTGGTGGGAAGTAGAAGAAAAGCTAAAGCTTGCACGAGAGAAAGGCTTAGTGATGTGGTCTGAATACTATCCATATGATGCGGCATCCACTGCGATTGGTTCATCTTTCCTTGTACCGGAGTCTGTGGAAGGGATGTACAACGCGAAGTATGAAGAAATGATGTACGACCCAACACGCGATAAATTTCTGACCAAAGAAGAGTATCTGGTCATTGCCGCTGAAGAACCGGGTCACTTGGTGGTTCTGTTTAGCCCTGCACGTAAAGATTGGATGAAATACTGGCTACAAATTCCAAACATGACCGTTGCAGCAGATTCTATCTATTCAGGTTTAGGTACTGATTCTTGGGATGCCGATCCAACAGAATATCAAGGTCACCCTCGAACTGCGGGTACTCGAGGCAAAGTATTACGTATGGCACGTGAAGAAGGCGTACCATTGTTATTCACACTTGCTCAAACGTCTTACTGGGCAGCAAAGCATCTAGGTGATGCGGGTGTTGAATCAATGAAAGTTCGTGGTCGTATGCAAGAAGGCATGGTTGCGGATATCACCATTTTCGACCCAGAAAACGTAACCGATAATGCGACTTACAAAGCCAAAGAACAAGGCAATCCAACAACCGGTATTTCTTATGTCATCGTAAATGGTGAGCAAGTGGTTAAAGAAGCTGAGTTCCAAAAAGTATGGGCAGGCCAACCCATTCGTAACACACCATCGGATGAATCGCGATTTGAAGGATTGAGCAAAGAAAAGTTCTTGGAAAACCTAACAGTACCAACGATTTCTATCGATGACTCGGGTGCCTCTGGCAATCCGCAACTATAGAAAAAAGTGAGGTAATCATGATCAAAAAGGCTATATGTGCATTGCTACTCACGGGTTCGTTTTCAGGAACGACAAGTGCAACTAGCATCGATGATATGGGATTTGATGTGTCTAGTTTTAAACAAACAGGACAACAAATATCTGTCAAAGAACCGAAAGCGCCAACGTTAGTTCAGGAGAGTAAACTGGCCTCATATGTAAGCGAAGTCGGCGTAGATGTCGCCAATTTGTCTCAGGTGCAAGTTGATGATTTGATCGGAAGTTATGACCAATTGCCATCAGCGATCTTTTGTGATGAACATCAAGAGTTCGAGATTCAGATATCAAGGACGAATATCTGGCAAAGAACGAAACTGATGAAGTTACGACAAGCGATTGGAGACGATCTACCTAACGCGCACTAATATGCCCTCATAACAGCCAGTGATTTTTACTGGCTGTTTTTTCATCTAATAAACCCAAGTTAGAAGTATTCATCATAAACGTGTTGGATGTATTCATTAGCAGCAGTAACGATAGATTCCCTTATCCCTTCAATATGTAAAGAATGTGGGCTCCATAAAGAAATGGGAACCTCTAAACCTTTTTTAATCTCAGTAGGCTTGAGCTCAACTAAATTCTGCTGCACAAATTCAGAGTAAATAACAGAGCGAGGAAGTAACGCCCAACCTAAGTCTAGCCGAACCAATTGGATCACAAGCGCAAGTTGGTCAACAAGCTCATAGTTAGCAGAAAGGGTGACTTTATCTGCCATCCCTTCATCGATTAATGATTTCAAGATTAACTGCTTAGATATTTTTAACTTAGAGAACAGTTCGTTTGGTGGCGTTTTACTCAGTTCACTGCCTTTACTTGCGAATGGGAGCAGCGTAAGGGTTTCTAGGTAAACCGCGTGAAAGCTATTCATCGCCCTACTCTCATGAGTATTCAAAAAACCGAAGTGCAGTGTCCCATCTTCAATCCCCTGCTCAATCTCCTTTTTATTCATGACCAGCATATTGACTCGACAACCTGGAAAGTCTTTTTGTAATTGCATTCTGATATCAGCCAAAATGAGCTGTGGCATAAAGCTTAGATAACCGATATTGATGGTTTCTGGTTCGCCTTGGGAGATGTTGAGCGCTATTTTATCAAAGGCTTTTAGCTGCTCAACGGCTTGCTTGGCATAGCGGTAAAGTAATTTACCTTCTTGTGTTGCTTCAACACTGCGACCTTTGCGCTCAAAGAGTGCGACATCAAGAATATCCTCTAAATTGACAACAACTTGCCCGATGGTACTACGGTGTTTATCTAGCTTAGCGGCAGCCTTGCTAAAAGATTTTTGCTCGTAAACCGTCACAAAGGTGGAGAGTTGCTCGAGGCTGAAATTCATAGATGACTCCAATATTCAAATAATGCTTTATTACTTTCAAATCAATCACTTTGACGTGATGAGTATAGACAGAACATGCATAGGTTACGACTTCCACCTCAAAAAAAACCAACAAGGTTCAAATAGTTTGTCTGATCACGTCAGACAATAGCAATTCTGAGTTTCCATTAAACGTTTATATCATTCCGGCTTATCTAAACAACCTATGTGAAATACCGATACGAATACAAATAAGACTTTATCCAAAGCGGTGGATTTGGCATCAACAACCAAACCGCGATTGGTGGTACTGCTGCGGTATTCCTGAACGTTAAAAACTGGCGACGATGGCACTTTTTTCACCTTCAATCCGGAATACACATATATCGACGGCGATCTTGAAAGCAGCACCTTGAAAACAACACTCCGTCTAGCAACACCTTTATCACAAGATAAATCTCGCTGGGGAGAGCTTAGAGTTGAGAACACTTATGGCGAAGTAACAATCAAGTTCAGTCATCCAATCCTAAAGTAGATACATCATTATTTTTGCACTCAGCGTATTTGATTAACCAAGCTGAGTCGTAATTACTAAGAGGTTAAAATGAAACATCTTTTGAATATGTCAACGATTGCTCTGATATTGGCATCAGGGGCAACAACCGCTGAAGTAATGTCAGTAGAGTCCTCGACTTCGCGTTCACATTACGATTCATGGAATGAAACCAAGCAAAACCTTCAAAAAGAGCATGGCTTACAGTTGGGCATGGATTACAACATGCTGAGTATGGGAGCGATTGATCCTCTTGGGGATGCATCTGCTGCGGCAGGAGCATTAAGAGTCTTTGGTCAATGGGATCTTATAGAGACAGAAGATGGAGACAAAGGCGGAATTGTATTCAAGTTTGAACATCGACATAAATACACAGAAAACTCCCCGAAAGAATACGGTTTGGCCGATCTCGGTTACTTAGGTTTTGCTCACTCCTTATATGGTGATCAAGGCTTTAGAACCACTCATTTATTTTGGCGTCAATCTCTACTGCAAGAACAGATGGTAGTTTACGCCGGTTTCTTAGACATGACGGATTACACCGATTTTTATGCGTTAGCTAGCCCATGGAATGACTTCAACAGTGGTGTGTTTACTTCCGGAAGTGGAACGATTGGTGGATTGCCTGATGGTGCACTGGGTGTTATGGCCGGCGGTTTTTTCTCAGATAGCATTTATGGCTCGGCCAGTATTCTTGATGCTAAAGGCAACGCTTCTGACTTAGTTGAAGGAGCCAAAGAGCTCTTTGACACAGGGGCCACTTGGAAAAGCTTAGAACTCGGTTGGACACCAAGTAAAGATATGCTGTTCATCAGCAATGCTCATATCAGCCTATGGCAGCGTGACGCAGTTGGAAACGATGATGAAGGTTACGGTATCAACCTGTCTCTATCAGGTTTAGTGGCTGAACGTTGGTTGCCTTTCATTAGGGCTGGATGGGCTCAAGATGGCGGAGCCATGTATGACGCCTCAGTAAGCGCCGGCTTTGGTTACATTCCTGCACAGAGAAACCAAGACATGTTTGGACTGGCAGTTAACTGGGCAAGCCCAATGGAGAGCACAACGCAAGGGTTGGACTTAGACGACCAATATACAACTGAAGCGTATTACCGAGCTCAAATCACACCATGGCTGCAAATTTCTCCAAGTGTGCAAGTTCTGAATCACACCGCGGTTGATCTGACCAATGGCTTCGACAACATCAATTTAATCCAGAATAAAACCGATGTGGTATTTGCCCTAAAAGCAAAATTCGAGTTCTAAATTAAACACACGTACAAATGATATTAAGGAAAATATCGTTATTAACCTTGCAGGAGTGCTAAATAAATTTCGAGTAAAAAATGAAAGTAAAAATATTCTTGGCGATACTCTTAGGTATGGCTTGTAATACTGCGACTGCGGAAGCAGAAAAAACAAGTAACGATCAAGTACAACGAATTATTCTTGTTCGACATGCCGAAAAGCCAGATGACGGCCTTGGTAACCATTGCTCCAACTGCGATCCAATATGGCATGCCCATCAACACACAATATGGTTGGAATGACTTTGAAGTTATTCTTAGATAAATACCGTAATGCAGATCTTTTACTGGCGTGGGAACACATCAGCATTGAAGTGCTTGTTACTTTGATTAAGCATCGCTTTGATAACGTTTACCCAATCCCAGAATGGCCAAATTCTGATTACGACATGTTTTTAAGTTAATCATCGATTGGAGTAAACCGAGTGATCTGACAATCAATGTTCATAAACAAAAGTTTGGAGACATCTCGACTGAATGCCCTAGCACCAAATAAGTTGCTGGTTAATGGCTTTTATCGAACAACAATCAGAAGAGTGAATTAACCTCAGCCCGAGTACACAATAACAAGTTACTCCGTACTCAGGCAAAAACTAGTCAACCTTTAATACAACAAGCCTCTAATCAAACAATTCGATAACCAATTTATTGTCTTTAATCACTAGATTGGGTTCCGATGACTTAATCAACGACTCTTGAACCTTGTTGCTGTCGAGTTTGTAAACCGGAGACTGGGACAAAGCAAAACCTATCATCGATACAGCTGGTTTGAGTAGTGTCTCTATTTCAGGCGAAAGCTGTTTGCCTTTTTCTTCAAAGCGCTCTAGTCGCAGCGACTTTAGATACACCTCGCCACTCTCCTTGTCGTATTCGGGAATCGCGCTGAACTCTAAGTCTAAATCCAACCCCATATTAGGCATATTGAACACTTGAACTTTTGCATTGGTATTCGCCAACACGGACACGCGTTGTGCATCGGCTCGACCAATTTGCACTTCTAGATCATCCACAGCCACTTGTGCGTACATCACACTTTGTACACCAACCTCTTGTTCTAGCATCACTGAGTCTTCAAGGTACTTCGTCATTTCTTGCTCGGTAATACTGTAGCTAACACAACCACTGAGCATCAGGGCTGTCACAGCTATAATCAAACGGTTCATTAACTTTGTTGTCATTGGAGATAGGCTCTTATTTTTTAAATGCATGGAACGGATGTTACCTCGAGATGATACTGTAAATTGGTTGTCACAATAACAGTGTCGGATAACTGGGCAGAATGATCCACCTAAATGGTGATGTCGTATCAATGAGAATTGACGAAAATAGTAAGGAAAACAATGACTGCATTAACGATATTTTACGATGGAACCTGTCCACTTTGTGCAAAAGAGATGGCAGCACTGACTAAGTCTGATTCCAAAGATCAGATCCAGACCGTCGATATCTACAGTGAAGCGTTTTCAAACTACCCGCAAATAGATGCCGAGGCAGCCAATACAATCTTGCATGCACTGGACGAAAACGGAAAGCTGCTGCTCGGTTTAGACGTGACTTACCAAGCGTGGAAGCTAGTAGGAAAGGGTTGGCTGTATGCCCCGTTACGTTGGGCGATTTTTAAGCCAATGGCAGATTGGTGTTATCTACGGTTTGCCAAAAATAGATATAAGATTTCGTTTTGGCTAACCGGAAAATCACGTTGCAACGGTAACAGCTGCACAAAATAGTGTTGAGTTAAGACATGCCGCTGGCGACTTTGTAGTAAACGATGCCAAATAGGGCTGCGAACACCAATACCGTAACGGCCACTTTCAACCAAATAAATTTCATGCTTTGTCCTTTTAATTCTGTTTACTGTTCCACGCGACAAGTTAGCACAACAAAACATACGGTTGTGTAACGATTGATAGAACTTTGTAGTCATACCAATCACAGTAGGTAAGTGTCAAGAAATAGCGCAGGGAAAAAGCTTGAGAACAAGGCGGATTTTTTAGATAAGTAGTTATTCTACAATCAAAAAATCTAACGACTTTATCGAGATTTTTAACAAGCTAGGGTGAACAGTTATTTACTACGATTGGTATCAACCCTGATTCCCAGAGAGAACCTTTATGTCGGCAAAAGAGAGAAACCTTCCCACACATCGAATTTCTAGATTCAGTAAGTTCGCTTCGTTGGCGACAAGAGTCGCGGGTAACGTGCTAACGGAAGGCACCAAACAAATTGCACAAGGCAACAGGCCCAAAGCAAAAGACTTACTGTTAACGCCACAAAACATTGCTCGCCTGACCGATCAACTCGCACACCTGCGCGGTGCGGCTATGAAGTTAGGACAGATGCTATCAATGGATGCGGGTGATGTCTTAGAACCAGAGTTAGCCGACATTCTCTCTCGCCTGCGCTCCGATGCCGATCCACTGCCAACAAAACAGCTCAATCAAGTGTTAGAAAGCTCGCTCGGGAACCATTGGAAAACCGAATTCCTGTCCTTCAATTTTAAACCGATCGCCAGTGCATCTATCGGACAAGTTCACCAAGCCTATAGTGATGCTGGGGACAAACTCGCAGTCAAAGTCCAATACCCCGGCATTAGAAAAAGTATCGACAGTGATGTAGATAACGTGGGCACGCTGCTCAATATTGTTGGCTTGATACCAAAGTCGGTCGACTACAAAGGCTTGTTAGAAGAGGCAAAGAAACAGCTCCACGATGAAGCAGACTATGCTCGCGAAGCTGATTACGCAACTCGTTACCATGATGCATTGAAAGAATACTCTCACTTCGTCGTACCTAAGATTCATCCGCAAGTCTCTTCAGAATCGGTGCTCGCCATGGACTTCATCGAAGGCGTCTCGATAGAGCAAATCGAAAGTTACGACCAAAGCACACGTGACTTTGTAATGCACAGCTTACTGGAGCTTCTGTTCAGAGAGTTGTTCGATTTTAAGATGGTGCAAACCGATCCCAATTTCGCCAACTACCTTTATGTTGAAAACACCCGACAAATTGGCTTATTAGATTTCGGAGCAACCCGTGAGTACAGTGACCGCTTCAGCGAGGGTTATCGCTTGGCCTTTTCCTCTGTCATTAACAACGATGAGCAAGTGCTCAACCGAGCTTTAGAGCAAATAGGATTCTTTAGCGAGACAATTCTTCCCGAACAACGCCAAGCGATTCTAAATCTAGTGAAGATGGCCTGTGAGCCGATGTTAGTTGACGAAGAGTACGACTTCAAAGCCAGTGGATTGGCACAAAGGCTTCGTGAAGCAGGCACCATTTTGAGCATGGAACAAGAGTATTGGCATACGCCGCCCGCCGATGCGCTGTTCCTGCACCGAAAAATTGGTGGCATGTATCTATTAGCGGCTCGCCTTGGTGCAAAAGTGAATATCAGTCGCTTGGTCGCTCCATATCTTATCTCAGAGAGCAAAATCACAACTAAAAGCGCGAGTTAATGAGACAGTAAATAATACGCAAAGTGATCATTTCATCGTGCTCAAGAGTAATAACCATTACGCCAACTAAAATGAGCCAACCCTATGAAATGTTCACTACTTTGCTCAACCGCACTGATTACAAGCCTCACGAGTTCCATCGCCTTTGCAGCGAGCTGTCCCGAAATACTTAATGGCAAACAGCGCTTGTTAAACTCAACCGAAGAAATCGCCTTGTGCGATGAGTTTCAAGGCAAAACTCTATTGGTGGTAAATACAGCGAGCCAATGTGGCTTCACTCCGCAGTTTGAGCAACTCGAGCAACTTCATCAAACCTACAAAGACCAAGGCTTCACGGTTATCGGTTTCCCAAGTAATGATTTTCGCCAAGACAAGGGAAGCGAAGAGAAGACGGCAAAGGTTTGTTACCTAGACTATGGCGTGACCTTCCCAATGATGGCGCGAGCTTCACTGTCTGGTAGCAACGCCAACCCCGTGTTTACAGAGATACAACAGCAAGCGGGCGTAACGCCTAAATGGAACTTTTACAAATTCTTGATCAGTAAAGAAGGTAAAGTCGTCGCCACCTTCCCTAGCTCCACATCTCCAGTGAGTGCCACGCTCAAAAACGCGATTGAGCAGCAGTTATGAAGGCGGATTACATGGCAACAACTCAAACCCGTAACACCATGGCCAAACTGGGGTACATGGGGTTAATTCCGTTTTTATTCGGTCTTCTCCTTTCGCTCACCGACAGCCAATTTATGGGGATAAGCGGTGAAACGCTGTTCATCACCTACAGCGTGGCAATTTTGAGTTTTCTTTCAGGGATCTTGTGGGCAAATGGCATCGAAAACTTTGAAAGCCAATCAAGTAACAAAGCACTGCTAATAAGCAACGCGATTGTGCTCATCGCTTGGCTGGCAGTATTGCTTGGCGAACAAAAAGAGCTAGTGACAACTCTGATTCTCATCTTTGGTTATATTGCGGTTTGGCGAGCTGAAAGGACGATGAGAGAAGAGAACCAGAGCCAAGGTCCTGATGGCTACTTTGATATGAGGACTCGGCTGACCTCTAGTGTCGTGTTAATGCACGGTATCGTGATGCTAACCTAGAGCTACGAGATTGTCTTTGAAGTGTGAGCCTTTGATTTAGTTAAGCGCCTTTGTTAAAAACCGTTAGCAACAATCTAGATGATGAGCTTCATCACTAACCTCGGCTCATCATCACCAAAGTAGTTGTCTTCTTGCTTGATGGTAACGAACCCCATCGATGCATAAAGCGCACGAGCCGATGTGTTATTTGGGTCTACAGTGAGCAAAAGCCTAGCATCTCGAGGCAACTGCTCAACCACCTGTTGCATCAGTTTCCGGCCAACTCCCATGCCACGATAATTCTGGTCTACAGCCAATGATAGGACCCAAAACTCATTCTGCTGGTCTGTGGTTGTCGTTAAGGCATAGCCAGCAATCTTTGAGTCTTGCTTAGCAACCAATAAACCTTTTCCCCAGCAATCAAAGGCCTGACGAAAGAAAAACAGCGGATAGGCGTGAGCGCCAAACAAAGCATGTTCAAGCTGGTAGATATCAGCCAGTTCTTGTTTTTCCGCACAAACAACATTCATAGATAGACCTCATTTAAACCGAACCTCAAGTTTAAACATGCAAACTCAAAGGTGCTATTAACAATATATCAACAGCCTAAAGGCTTACGAACTACCTTAACGAAGATGCCACTTAACTAACGCCTGAGGAGTAGATTAGGTTACTTATGTTTTACTGTCGAATAACCAACAAATTTGCGCCAGATAACGCAAGAAAAACCGAGCACGCTTTGTTGAAACGTTTTGCCATTTGTGGCTTAGAGAACCAGTTTCTGAGGTATAAGCCAAATGCCGCGTAGATCGATATCGCGAGCATTTCTAACACTAGAAAGGTGCTACCTAAAACAAAGAATTGAGTATTTACGTTCGCTGAAACATCGACAAATTGAGGAAGGAATGCAGTGAAAATGAGTATCGCTTTTGGATTGCCAGCAGCGAGTGCAAATTCTTGTTTAAACAGACCAAACCAATTCTTATTTCGTTCGATATCCACGACCGGACTGGCGTGTGAGCGCCATAGGTTGAACGCGATCCACAACAGATACATCGCGCCAAATAGTTTGATCAGGAAAAACAGCGTTTCAGAAGTATAAAGCACAACCGCTAAGCCAGATGCAGCCAAAGCAATCATGCCAGAAAAAGCGAGGATTCTTCCTAGGCCTGCGACAAAGGCGGCCTGAAATCCGTAACAACGGGCGTTGTTCATTGATAACAAATTGATTGGGCCCGGAGTCATGTTGAGCGCAAAACAAGCGGGGATAAACAGCAGTAACTTCCAGATTTCCATTGGTGCTTCCTAATTGCCAAATGCCGTGATTATAAAATCCTTAAACAAGGTCTTATCGTTTATAACAGCATTTCATATCTTTTGTAACTGCATAAAAAATAAGCACCAAATCTATACAGTAAATTTTCAATCAGTTCTCAAAAAACTGTTCGTACTCGGGTGTCGCTAGATTTTCGGCGACACCAATCTCACCGACGAAATAGATAGCGCTCGCAATTGTATCTATCGTTGGGTTTGATTCTCGCTCTGGGAAGTCGCCAACAGCAGGAACAGATTTTGGCGCAGACACCGAACTACAAACAAGGCTATTACATACCCTGTTTTGATTTTCTAAGGAGATAGCTTCAGGAACGTCAAAGTGCTGAGTGAGTACGTCGTGGTTAGACAATTCAGACGAAGCGTACGATAAGGTTGAGAATAGAGCTGAGAGCACAATCCACTTGTTCATGTATCTTTCCATTGATGGCATTCATTGAATTTATAAATACTATCGAATCTCACACATTATGAACAGTGTTTTATTTTAATTTGCGTGAGACTGCTTACCCAGCATCAACTTGTCGAGCAGAGCTTGCGGGACAACGATCACTGAGTATTTAACAAAGGCCACCAGCGCGATTACACCAACAGCCGATCCAAGAATAAAGTCATGGACATCAACCAACACCAATCCCAGAAGTTGATCACTCGCTATCGCTACTAATGCGATGCTAACTGCGGTTACCCACTTGCTGTGTTCATAAGGTAATTGTTCCATCGCTTGGCTTACAACATACAGAAGCATGAGCCGCACAACATAAGTTGCACAAAGAACCGCGACAACACCCCACACGCCATAAATAGGCGTCACTGTGAAATAACCAATGGCCGCCAAGACCGCACATCCACCTTGAATCCACATTTGAGATTGACTCGAATCGCCACTGAAACAACCAAGGTTAAGATAATCACCTGCATTTTTGATAACGCTAATCGCAAGCAGCGCAACAACAATGGCCCCCGCGTAATGATAACTGCTCGGTAAAATGAGAGAAATAAATCCGGGTACCGTTAGAATCATCAACGAACCTAAAACAATGGCGAGGTTCACTCCGACTAACGCCCTATCGGCACACATCTTACTGCCACCCGGCTGTTGAAGCATCGCCACACGGTTTGGAAACCACCAAAGCGCGTAAGGCTGCAACAACAGACCAAGAATCAACGCGAACTTTCCGCTAACCGCATAAATCGCGAGTTCTTCGACACCGACGAAGCTTGCCATTACCCAGCGGTCGAGCCCCATGATCATATACATTGATGCACCGCCAACCAGAACGGGCAGTCCGAATTTTAAGATCTTCGCCGAGTATTTGAAGCAACCAAAAGATCCCATCTCTTGCCATTGATAACGCACTAAACAAACCATTAGCAACACACTGGATACCGCAGCTGAAATCAACACGCCATCTATACCGTATCCAGCCTCAAGCAAAACAAAAGTCATGATGGCTTGAACACCGGCTTTCAACACATTGAGCATGCAAAAACGTTTCGCCATCGCGTTCATACGCATCAGCGTTAGCGGGATAGAAATCGCCCCATCGAGCATGGTAGGAATAAGCAGAAGCAGTATCTGGTAAGGCTGGAATTCAACTGGCAACATTAAGATTAACAACGGCATACTGAGGGCAATCAAGGCGCCCCCAAGCACGCACACCAGCACGCTCAATGTGAAGCAGTTCGAGACGAGCTTTTGCTTTTCATCACCTTCGGCGACACCCACATAACGATACATGGCATCGACAATACCGAAGCTGAACAATATCGTCCCAATGTCTGCCAGCAAGACAATGGCTTCTAAGGAACCATACTCTGCCAACGTCATATTGTGCGTAATGTACGGGATCATCACCAATGAAATCCCTTTCATCATTAATATACCGATGGCGTAGTAAGCCGACTGCTTTAAAGAACCCATAGTCGTCACCTTTTCCTTACCAAGCTGGCTTTAGGAAACTTTTACAGTCTCCAATTAGGTGTCGCAATGTGCGTTTTTGAGGTGACATGACCAAAGAACGGAAACTGTAGGCAATAGCCTGTCTATTCTGTTGTAAACCTCGATAATAGTCAGCATAACCTTCCAGTATTCTCGCCTTTGCGATTTTGAAGCTAGAAGTGGGTAGATTCCATCGTTGACTGTCATTTTGGTAATGTTGAAGAATAGTCTCTATAGACTGCAAATTTCTCAATTTAAGACTTTCAGTTTGGGTAACAGAGCTCGCTCTCATCAAGTAGCCAACCTGCACCGAGTTCAACACACCGATCTGATGGTTTTCACTCATTCGAAGCCACAGTTCCCAATCTTCCCCATACTTGATGTCAGCATTGAAACTGTCTGTTTGAGAAAACACATCCGCTTTCACCATGACCGTTGATGTTCCAATCACGTTATTTTCTATGATGAACTCCAACGGGTTCTCGATATTGATGAACAGCTCATCTTGATCTTGAAACTGCGACCAGTAACTAAAGCAGTCGACTATTACTTGGTAATCTTCAGTAAGATGCTCGTAGTTAGTAAAGCTCATCGCGAGATCAGGGTAACGTTGATGAAATTCGAGTTGGCGCTCAATTTTTTCAGGAAACCAGAAATCGTCTGCGTCTAAAAAAGCGATGTATTCACCGGTCGCCTTTTCAATCCCTAGGTTTCTCGCTTGAGGCGCACCAACACCCAATGTGGACAACGTAATAATGCGTTCATCGTCTATAGAAGCAAGATACGTCGACGTTCCATCGTTACTGTTATCGTCAATGACAATCAGCTCAACATCTTGATGAGTCTGCTTTAGTACACTGCCAATCGCTTTCGGCAGGTAATCCAAACAATTGTAGGTAGGAATAACAACACTTACTTTAGCCATAATGACGCCCTCAGATTTATACGTTATATGGCTGACGTTGCATGTTCTATGCCGAGAGTGTCTTGCTATGAAATCACATCTAGATCAGCCACCTACGCGTCCATTCTCAAAATGACGACCAAACACAGATGTTCAAAAAAACTGCAACTCCAATTTGATTATCAATTTGAGAAAACGAGCTACCTCTTAAGGGGTAACCATCGAAAAGCAATCAGAAAGCCCTCCAAAGCTACGATTCGATCTTGGTTCGTATCTTGCTTTATTGGTTATTACCTTGGCTTGATAGCTTTAGTCATATGGATTTGAGGAGTAAGGAATGAAGAAAGTAGCATTTGTGGCGCCAACCTACCCAGTACTCAGTGAGACCTTCATTCAAACAGAAGTCGACTCTGTGAAAGCGTGTGGGCACGATGTTTGTGTAATGACGTTCAAAATTGAAAACAGCGAAAAACAGTTCGACTACGACATTGTCGAAATAGGTAAAAATGTTCGGATGGGTAAAGTCGCCAGCATTAACTGGATAGGGTTCATCAAGGCTGTCTCATTTATTTCTAAGCAAACCAGTATGCCCAAAAAGTCACTGTTCGCTTATGGTTTTAAATTAGCGCTACAACTTGCGGAAAGCGACGTCGAACACGTTCATGCGCATTTTTGTCAGCACACTACAGCACACGCCATCGTCGCGGCAAAACTGCTGAATATCACCTGCTCGTTCGTTGCTCATGGTCATGATGTTTATGAGTTCGCTTATGACATTGAACATAAAATTTCATCGAGTGATTTTGTGGTTGCAGTGTGTAAAGACATGCTTGCTGACTTCAACACCATGGCGAAAGGAAACATTAAACTCTTGCATTGCGGAGTTAATACCAAACAGTTCCAACTCAACCCAAAAATCGAAACGAAGCAACTTCGCTTTGTTTTCCTTGGCCGATTAGTGGAGCAAAAAGGTATCCACCATCTTATTGATGCATTGGCGCCGATTGCCGAACCTCTCGACATTCATCTCGATATCGTCGGTACTGGCGATTTAGAGCAACAGTTAAAATTGCAGGTCAAAGAAAATGGGCTCACTCGAAACGTGACCTTTCTTGGCGCTAAGCCTCATGAATGGGTGAAAGAGAAACTATCGAATTATGACAGCCTAATCGCGCCCTTCTGTTTTTCCGAAACCGGATGTGTGGATACAGGGCCTCTGGTTTTAAAAGAAGCGATGGCTGTGGGAACGCCAGTCATTACCACCAACATCATGGGATGCAAAGAGATCGTCTCACCAGAGACAGGTTTTGTGGTTAGCGAAAAAAACGTGGAAGAATTAAGAGAAGCGATTGAGCGTTTCGCGCAGCTAAGCAGCAACGATAAAGCATCGATGGGTTTAAAGGCACGTGAGAGAGTGAAAGACAGTTTTAATTCGATCAAACAAGCTCAGCAATTATCTCGTTGGATAGAGAACCCAGCTCAATAAGGATTAACTCAGGCAGTAAGCATCGCAAGGGCTGCTACGTCTCACAAGAACGACTAAGCACCATAAGAAAGCGGAGCACCACAAAACAAAAGAGCGCTACATCAATTTGAAATGTAACGCTCGTCAAACACTGCCCAATGATCGCGACTTATGCTTTCAGTAACTTTCATTAGCTTTTCATTAAGAAGCCTAACTAGCCTGCTCGCAGTGCCAAAATAGACTCAATATCTTCGATGTCACGATATTGAGCGAGTTGTTGCTCTTTCGATGAAATAGCCACAATCGACATTCTATCGGCCAGTTCGTTACCTTCAATACCAACGTGTCCGTTCACATGGTAGATGGTAATTTTTGAAGCCAGTTCTTGGTAGAGCGCATATGCAGGCTCAATAATATCGAGGTTTTTGATCTCGCCGCCCGACTTAGTCCAGCCCTTTTTCTCCCAACCCGTTGCCCACTTAGTAATACAATCAATTGAGTACTTAGAATCACAATAGATCGCAACAGAGAGGCCCGCGTTTAGCTTCTCTTTTGCGAGAATAAACGCTTGCTTAAGCCCATGTAATTCGGCGGTATTGTTGGTACCAACAGGTTGATACAAGCCATACCACAATTCTGTTAATTGGTTGTTTCGGTATACCGCTAAACCCGTCCCCGCTTCACCGGGGTTTGGCTCACAAGCACCATCGGTAAAGATCTTGATATCAAAAGGCATATCAGTGATTTGCTGCTCCGAAAGAGGCGGCACCTTAGCTTTCGTCGCCTTACCCGCAGAGTTTGGCTTTGTCGCTGTAGAACCTGACGCAGACGACGTTTTACCACCGAAAGCAGACTCAGCCTCGCCTAGTGTTGGGAACGATTTATATCTCGCACCAGCAAAGCCATCGACTTGAGACTTACACTCATTCCAAGTGGTAAAAATACCCGGTGTACGACCTTTCCAAACCACATAATATTTCTTAGCCAAACTAACTCCTTACCAAAACCTAAACACACAAACAGCGAATCAGTACATTAGATGCCACCAAGCTATACGTTGCAAGGTCAATCAGTTAAAAAGGTAATCAACCGCGACAAGGTTATAGAACAAAAACACCGCCATGCTAACGCCGATCGTTAGTAGCACATTGCCTGTTTTCCAAATCAATAAGCCAGTCACCACCGCGCCTATCAAGTATGGGTTTTCAAGGCTTGGCCAAAATGTTTGTTCAGGAGCAAATACAATTGGCCCCCAAATCGCAGTCAGCACCGCTGGGCTTGAATAGCGCAATAGGCGCCTTGCGGTTTGATTGAGTCGAAGCGGGATTGCAGGCTCAAGAAACAAATACCGGCTAAAGAAAACAATCGCAGTCATGAGTAATATCGTTAACCAAATCATCTCTATTTCCCCTCCACGATTGTCTTGTTACCGTTGTTTCGCTCTTGGAACGACTCGCTGAAAAAGCCCGCTAACATACCGGCGATCACTGCAATCATTAGCCCGCCCTCAATATTGTTAACCGACATGGCAACCGAAGTGACCAATGAAACCACAACACACACAACGACGGGTAGAGTTCGGATTAATGGGAACACCAAAGCGATAAAGGTTGCTGCGACCGCGAAGTCGAGCCCAATCTCATTAAGCGAAGGAATTTGGCTTCCCGCGACAATGCCGACAAAGCTCGCAATATTCCAAACAAGGTAAAAACCTCCACCTACACCCGCGGCATACCAACGATTAAACTCTTGCTGAGACTGCCCACTACAAATCGCAAACAGCTCGTCGGTGAGCCAAAATCCGAGTAATAGGCGCCAACGCGCAGGAAGATGACTGATTTTGTCTCGCATCGATACGCTATACAGAAAGTGCCTTGAGGTGATGAACAGTGTGGTCAACAACATGGTCCCTAAACCAATACCCGCTTTGAACATACCCGCTGCGACAAGTTGCGCTGAGCCAGCAAATAAAATAGCCGACATCGCTTGAGCTTGCAGTTGATTCAACCCAGCATCTATCGCATATGAACCGGCTAGAATTCCCCAAGGGATCACCGCAATGCTCAAGGGCATTCCCGCTAAAACGCCCTTCCATAACTGTGTTCGTCTATCCATTCTTTCACTATCCATATCATTCTTTTCTCTTTTCACATTAGCTATTCAATGTAAGAAGAGTGGAGTCGGTTCGATTGTACAAACTTGCTCGATTTCGCGAACGAATTAAGGTGTCCGATTTAGAGCATTTTGATGTATTGCCCCGGCGTGTAGCCATTGGCCTTTTTGAAGTGTCGATGAAAATGGCTTTGGTCGTGAAAGCCACACTCTTGCGCGGTATCTGAAATGGTATGTCCTTGTTTCAATAACTTACGCGAAAGCCTTAACCTAGATTGGATTTGATACGCATGTGGCGGAAGACCAAACTCTTTTTGAAAAGAACGCACTAAGTGAAACGGGCTCAATGCCGCTAACTTAGATAGTTCGTCTAGGGAAACATCGGCTTGTGGAAAATCATCTAAGAACTCTTTAACCAGAACGAGCTGACGCTGAGTTTTACCATCGAGTTGAGGGTTAAGCGGCGATTTTCCATGTCGGCTAATCAGCTTAACCAACATCCCATACATCAAGGTCTCTCTTAACAGGCGATTGTCGGATTCATCGATCGTGTTAAAGACCAGCCTCAATTGATTGGCGAGTTCAGGATCTTCAACAACCGCTCTTGGGAAGTAAGGCGCGCCGTAATTGGGTAGGTTTAGCTCTTGAGTGATCTTGGCAAGTTGCTCTGGGAGTGGATACATGGCTCGATACGCCCAACCGCCTTCAGTGGCAGAGTGACCGCTATGAACTTCGTCGGCATTGACCAGAATAATCGCATTTTGTGGCGCAATATGATGCCCGCCCGTTCGATAGAAACGCTGAGCGCCCTGCTCGATGACTCCCAGCGTGTAGCCCTCGTGGCTGTGGCGCGAGAAGTTTTGCTTTTCGTATTCAGCATTAAGAATTTCAAGGCCGCCGAGCTCTTCGGTTATCTTATATTCGGCCTTTTCTTTAGAGCGTTTCTTGTTCTCCATAACAATTCCCAAGCCTGTTGATTATCGAGCGACTTATCAGTCTACTCTATAGTCTCTTTCAGCTTTTGTACAAAATTGCGCATTTGGCGGTTAATACATTTTTTGACCTAGGAATTAAACGGCTCAATAACGTGCTCTAATTGCGAGCAAGATCGTGGTCTTTAAGCAGTTAGCGAAGAATTGACAAATCAACGACTTAATCATGCTCATAATCCCCGCCAATTATTAGTAACTGTTCAGAGATATGATGAAGAAAGCCTTAGCATTGATCTTTTTCTTGAGCCTTACGGGTTGCACGCATAATCAGTCCAAAGCACTAAGCATGAACTCATCGTCGGTTAATACATACCCACAATCGATGTCGAACCTTCAACTGTGCGACACCTTGTATTACGGAAGGCCGAGTAATCAGACACTGGCAGCAATTGGCAGTGAATTCAATCGAAGAGGGTTATCAAAAAGTTGGTGTGACACCGAAACTAATAAGCTTTATTTAACCAAGACAATCGATTGGGTTGCTGACCAAGTAGAAGGCAAAGAAGATTCAGAGGAAGAAGCGTCGGCAGTGGTGTTGCCAGCGAATTAGAACGGGTTAGCAATGTTGTTTGCTTATTAGCCGAGCTACCTAGTCAGGACTAGCCGAACTTACTTTATTGTTCAGGCACATCATTGATATGTTGTGACACACGAACTAGCTTACTGGTTTTAAAACCCATGCTCTGCGCCCGTTCAATCAGCGAGTCTAAGTCTTGTTTGGTGAACTCTGCAGTGCGATACAAGATCTGTAAGGTATTTTTGGTAGGACCCACCAACAAAGCCTGAGTGTAATCTTCATTCAAGAAAATTACCTTTCTCTGCTTCTCATAAGGGCTATTCGCTTCGACTGAAAACCACGCTTCGGTTTGAGAGCCCTTAAATGTTGCGGCTTGTTCTTTGGTCTTCCACTCATTCTTTTTCGCGTTGTAGCCTCGAGTTGTCAGCTTAAGATTACCGTCAGATTCAAATAAAAAGCTAAACGACAAAGAACCGAGCTTTGATTGCAATGGATGCGGGATAAAACAAGCGGAATACCATGTACCAGCGAAGCGTTCGGCATCAAAGTCAGAGGCGGGGATTTTAGACGTAGGTTTACTGCCACGAAACGTAAACAACAGCTTAATCATTAGCATCGCTAATATTTTGTATGTCATGTCACTTACTCTTTATTCGATTGTTATTAGACCCACACCTTCGATCGCATAATCAGTCGACGAATTGGTCTGTTTTTACAAGCTTAGCCAACAAGGTCTGTAACTGCTTGGATTCGTCTTCACTCAACGCACTCTGAAACTGCTCGCTGATACTATCGACCATAGGCTCACAATATTCGGCAAGCTTCTTGCCCTCTTCCGTTAAAGAAAGAAGTTTTACCTTTTTGTTCGTTTCACTCTTGCTGGCCTCAATAAGGTTCAGCTTAATCGCGTTATCAACCAAACGCTTGGTCACAGAGCGATTTCGAAGCAAGTAATTGGTTAACTCTTGCTGAGTGATTTTGCCATGCTTATCTAACACTCGAAGCGCACCAAACATCTCTAGAGAAATGCCCGAAGTGGTGCCCATCTCAGCGGTGACTTGAGCTCGAAACTGTTTGTAAGCAAAGCCCATTAAGAACATAGGATTGCTGTCGAGTGCATCAATTCCGGTGATGGATAATGCTGGTTGATTTTCCATATATAATTCCTTGGCAGACCACTAATAATACCAACACGATGGACATTAACTCTGCACGAAAGTAGGTATCTTGCAAACCAAGATCGGTTGCTGAAACATAGAGTTGCAATGGTAGCATAGTTCCTAACATCGCTTCAGTATGCATACCTCGCACGCCACCACGACTGCCGCTGATCCAAATTGCTATCATGGTCACCAAGCTTGTTAGTCCAATGATATACACCCAATTATAGGAGTGTTGCCCCGCTAACAAGGTTACGAAGACCAACGCCAATGCACAACCACCAACGTGGGCTTGTAAACAGTTTTTCACCACCATTTGATAGTTCATGCGTTCACTTTGCGCAGCCGCAATAATCACAGGCATCATACAGAACGTCGCGGCAATCAAATCGACCATCATCAAAAATGCTAAACCAACTCCAAGCATGACCACATATATCACTCGCTGCTGGTACGTCACAGGAACACTTTGCATTGGCAGCGGCGACATCGCTTTGGGCGGCTTTAAGAACAGCATCACAAATCTCACCACAACCATGGTCGTCACCATGCTCACTGCTATATCGCGAACCCAGTCCGTCATCGGCATTGGGCCATGTTGTGCAAACACAATCACCAAAAACCAATTGAGCAATGGGATGTAGATTTTCCCAAGTTTGGCAGGCGTGTCGGCCCACCTTCTTGCTAAATCAAATACCCATAAACTGATCCCCCAAACCACTGCCGGGTGTGAGGCAAATAACTGATCGACAAGCAGAGCCACACAAGCGACACCCAAGATAGGGAGAAACGCTTTGAGCATACCTCTCACTGAGTAGTCGTTAATCTTGGTCGCCGCCATTACCGGATAAAGAGCGAGGTACGCCGCAACACCTAGCTGTAGCCAAAGTTGAGCCAACATACCCAAAGACACGATAGCGCTGATCCAAGCTACTTCAGACCAGTTAATCGGGCCTCGAACTTCGTTATTCATAATCTGCCTCTTAGGTCGTAAATCGTTATTTCGTCAGTGGGTAGTCAGTTAGTCGATGATTGAAGAGCACAGTTAAACTAGGTAACGAATGCGAGCTAGCACTTCCATCCATGCACTTCCGATCACATCCCAAAACGTCGCTTCAGGCACCACCATCACGCTCACTTTAGAGCCTGAGAACAATGAGTGATCAAGTGACGGCAACGTTACTTGTGTACGCACTTTTTGTTGGTCTCGAATCCAGCGATCATCATTCACGACTTTCGCGAGGCCGCTGTTGTCGCTGCTCGCATCATAGATAGCCAGTTCACGACCTTGAATATTTCCCTCAAACACCTCACCAGGCATTGCATCAAACACCAAACGAACGGTTGTTCCCGCAGTCAGATTTGCACTGCCCTTTTCGTTGAAGTCTGCGTTAATCCAAGCATGCTGGCGATCAACCAAAAACAAAACGGGGCTGCCAGCGCCAACATAGGTTCCTGAGTTAAGGTTGAGATTGCTGATTACGCCATCAACAGGCGCGACGATTGTCGTTTTGCCCAAATCCAATTGCGCCAGTTCAACGCGAGTTCGAGCAACAGCCAAAGCACCGTTGTCGCTGCTTTTCTCAAGCTCAGCTTTTATCTGCTCAATATCGGCTTGCGCAGCTTCGACGGCTTGCTGTCTTACAATCGTGTCCGATCGGCTATCGTCTAGCGTTTCTTGGCTAACAAGTTTTCTCGAAATCAATTGCTGGTTACGCTTCAATTTTCTCTCGGCATTCAGAGCTTCGTGTTGGCGCTGACGTAACGTCGCTTCCGCGCCATGCAAGTGCTGCTTGCTTGCTTCATAGCTTTGCTCTGCTTCAACCAAAGCCGCTTCAGCCTGAGTTAACGCCAATTCAAAACGAGTTGGATCTAAGCGAACTAGCAGTTCCCCTTTTTTTACATCCTGACCATTCTTAACAGCCAACTCCACCACTGGCGCCGACACTTCTGCAGCAATACGGCTGGTTGGAATGTGCAATTGAGCTTGAGTTGTGAACGGCGCAAGGTTGTCACTTGCCACCAAGAAAAGAGCAAACAAGGCACTGGTGCCAAGTGTTAGATAGAGCATCCATTGATACGCTTTATTAGCCATAATGTTTCACCTGCAACAAAATAATACGCTCATTGTATTGATTTTTGTTTCAGATGCAACATAAATCAAAGGTGAGTATCTCAAAGATCTTGCGAGAAGTACAGCAAGCTACTATTTATGAAAGATATAAATAGAAATTTAGATAAGAAAAAGTCGTGTAGTTAGTTTGGGAAGCAAGAGTTCCAGAAGTTATCTAATGCCTTTGCTCACAATGATATGCATTAACATTGATATTCTTTAACATTTGATTAACCAACTTATCCATTAAAACTATAAGGAAATAAAAATGAAGTGGATATTTGTTGTATTCGTCAGTGTTTTCTCAGTATTTACTTACGCAAAAGATTGGAAGCAAATCCGATTTACGGTGGAAGGAGCATACCCACCATTCAGCTGGACAACGCAAGATGGTGAATTAGAGGGGTTTGAAGTCGATTTAGCCAACGCCTTGTGTGTCGAATTAGAAGTAAAATGTATCATCTCAAAAACTGACTGGGACGGGATTATCCCTTCGCTTTTAAGCCGTAAAAACGATGCAATTATAGCGGCTATGACAATTACCGAAGAACGTGAAAAGAAAGTTAACTTCACGATGCCTTACGCTAAAGTTCCCACTCGTTTTGTCATGGAAAAAGGGCGTGAAATCAATATGGATGACGGCAGCTTAAATGAACTAACAATTGGAGTTCAGCGCGCTACCATTGGTGACAAATACCTTTCCGAGATCTACCCAAATGTAGATATCAAGCGTTATGGATCATTCGACGAAGCCTTTACCGATTTACTCAACGGGCGCCTAGATAGCGTGTTTGGTGGTTCTATGGGACTCAATACGGGCTTTCTTGAAACGGAGCAAGGTAAGGACTACCACTTTACGGGTCCTAAATTTACAGAAGAAAAATGGTTCGGGCGTGGTATTGGTGTCGCGGTACGAAAACAAGATAATGAACTCAAAGATCTTATTGATGACGGTATCCAGCGCTTGATCGACAATGGTCAGCATCAAAAAATCGCAAGTAAGTATTTTTCATACAGCATTTACGAATAGTTTGGTATGCAGTGTGGACTAAACTAATTGCGAACTGTGTTCACTTTAGAAAGCATCAGATAGCAAAAAGCCGCTCATAAAGAGCGGCTTTTTAAAGGGGTGGGAACCCAGCCACATCCCGGCACACAAGTCACTCGCTGCGGCTGCTCCCTTCCAGGCCTGACCGAGTTCACGAGCTATTGTTGCGGGAGGACCAGGCCCCCATAGATTCGTTTTCTAAGAGGCTTGCCTCAAAGAGTGATTGGATTATTAAGCATCACAGCAACCATTGCAAGCCCTTCCACCCTATTTTTGAACAATTGCGGTCTAAGTGCTTATCCTTTATTCAAACCATTAGAAAATCGCAGGTAAATTCACCATTTACCTGCATTTGGAAGGTTTGGATTGCTGGAGTACTAGATATCGATGTCTTCGTTATCTTCTGTGCGAATGATGTAGTCTGTCATCCACGCGGTACCTAATAGACACAACCACACCACAAAGACTGGGCTCGGTACTTCGATGCTTGGAGTAATCACCAGAGCCGCAAAACCGACCGTTGGCAGTGTCCAACACAGTAGTTTATTCCAGCGGAAGGTTTTCAAGCGCGTCAGCGTTTCCATCGATGCCATGATGCCCGTTACACACAAGGCAACCAAAGCGGCATAAGGTAAATCGGCTATCCATAATGGAAGTATTAAGCCTAATGACCACCAGCTGTGTCGGCTGGCAGGCTTAAGATGATTTGCCGCCCACCAAATCACGATGATTGATAAGGTTTGAAGTGTGGTAACCCACGGGACACCTTCAAGCTTGCCTGCTGATTGTGTCACCATGATCCCGACCTGCAAAGTAGTCACAATCAAGCCGGAAATAATCACGACCGACAAACTACTGCGTCTTGAGAAGACCACCATCAATAACGGGAATAGTACCCACGCACTGACAGACAGCGTGATAGGCTGCAAAGGAAGGGTTAGACCATAAGTGGTCATGGAAACAAGCAAAGCTAATCCTGCTATGCCCCCCTGCGGTAAAATCCATAAAGCAGGAATTACCATTGCAAGCACCGGGATATCTCCCTCACTTAAACTGATTGCTCTCGCGCAAACAACCGCTAATAATGTGGTGATCAAGAACTGAAACGTTGTAAATACCATAGCCCTCTCCTTCTACCGATCCGTGGTACCATACCAATCGTAGTAATTAACTGGTCACCCTAGCTTGTTAAAAAACTCGATAACCTCGTTAGATTTTTTGATTGGAGAATGACTACTTATCAACAAAATCTGCCTTGCTCTCAAGCTTTTTCCCTGCGCTATTTTTGAACACTTACTTACTGTGATTGGTATTTATGAACTAGGAACATTTAGTATGGACCAATTTTTGAGCCAAATCTTTGCTGTGATTCACCAAATTCCATATGGAAAAGTAACAACTTATGGAGACATAGCACGTTTTTCAGGATTTCCGGGCTATGCGCGCCATGTTGGTAAAGCGCTGGGTAACCTGCCAGAAGGTAGCAAACTGCCTTGGTATCGAGTGATAAACAGCAAGGGTGAAATCTCTTTAAAGGGTGATTCGTTCGACCGACAAAAGCAGCATTTGGTTAAAGAAGGGATTGAGGTGAGTGATGCAGGAAAGATCAAACTCAGAATATACAAATGGCAGCCCTAGAGCTGCCACTAATCGCTGATTCAACTGGCTAAGTTAAGCCAATCAAGATGCCTTAACAGTGGCATCGACTTCTGATTAACGAACACCAACCAAACGTAGGTCTGCTTGCTGTGTATTTTCTACATCAGTAATTACTGACTTAATCGTGTCAGTAGTGAAACGCAGTTTGCCGTCAACATGAATCGATGCGCGCATGTTGTAACGGTGGTTAGCTTTAATTTTGTCGTTGTCGTAGCTCAGCTCGAATGCGAACGGTACTTGCTTACCGTCTGTGGTGAACTCTTGAGTTGCGATAACCGTCGATGGTGCATCAGCCAGTGAGATATCTTCTAGCGTAACGGTAACCACTGCATTCTCTGGCAATGCAATTCTTTCACGGTAGCTTACTGTTCCTGAAATCACTTGAGTGTTCTCTGCAACCACTTCCTGAGAAGCGCTCGTTTCTGATGTTGCTTGGCAACCAACAAGTAGGCCAAACGATACTAAAGACGTAATAAGAATTAGAGCCTTTTTCATATTCAATTTCTCTCAACATGTTTGCCGGACTCGGCAAATCTACTCACCAATTATAAGAGAGCTTTCATATTCTGTCTTGAAACCCTATGATTTATTGACAGATATCTGACTAAGCTAAATGATTAGCACCATAATCTGACACCCATTTTACGAAGAGGAATGCTGGCGATGAGTCAACCTTTACAAGAATTACTAAGTTTACTTCAGCTAGAAAAACTGGAAGAAGGTTTATTCCGTGGGCAAAGTGAGAACCTAGGCCTACCACAGGTATACGGCGGTCAGGTATTGGGACAAGCGCTTTCTGCTGCTCGTTATACCGTTCAAGACGACCGTAGTGTTCACTCGTTCCACAGTTATTTTCTGTTTCCCGGCGATCCTGAAAAGCCAATCATTTACGATGTTGAGAACCTACGAGATGGACGCAGCTTTAGCACACGCCGTGTAAAAGCGATTCAAAATGGCCGCCCTATTTTCTATCTCACTGCTTCTTATCATGGCGATGCGCCAGGGTTTGAGCACCAGATTTCAATGCCTGATATTCCGGGACCAGAGAACTTTGCCTCAGAAACTGAATTAGCGAGCCACATTGCGGAATTCTTACCAGAGAAACTGCGTAAAACCTTCTGTGGTGAAAAGCCAATTGAGATGCGCCCTGTGACGGTCGTGAATCCACTCAATCCTAAGAAGGCGGAAGCGAAGCAGTACCTTTGGGTAAGAGCAAATGGCGCAATGCCAGACAACCAATTGATTCACCAATACCTGCTGGCTTACGCGTCCGATTGGGGATTCTTGGTGACAGCACTTCACCCACATGAAGTGTCAATCATGACGCCCAACTTCCAAGTGGCGACGATTGACCACTCAATCTGGTTCCACCGCCCGTTCAAAATGGATGAGTGGCTGCTTTATGCGATTGAAAGCCCGACGGCGGCGAACACTCGTGGCCTAGTGCGCGGCGAAATTTTTAATCAGAAAGGTGAGCTCGTAGCGACAGCAGTACAAGAAGGTGTGATGCGCTTTACTAAATAACGCTCAAATAAATAGCGAATAAACGCTTTTTATAGGTTCATCGCGGCTTTCC